>CAZOGT010000201.1:0-5872 GCA_964579015.1 uncultured Acidobacteriota bacterium
CGGGCTTGGCTGAGGCAGCGATCTCGGGACACTCCAGGGTCAGCTTCCAGGTCTCCGGGGCCAGCTGTCGGTGGTCTATGATTTTTCCGATGGATGTATAAATCACGGTTACTAAGGATAACATTGAATGAAGAACATGAGAATGCGGGAACATGAATTCAGGAAGAATGATGATCCCGGTGGAGGCAGCCGGATCGTGACTGCATCAGTTGAGGGTATCAGAATTGCGGGATCTGGATTAGAATAGCTTCTCGTGCTTCCATAACAAGAAACGAATGTCCTGAATTAACCGGGCAGGCAGCCATGAACCATGTGTACACGAATCGGGCGGTGAAAAGATTTTTTTTGTTTGTCTTCCCTGCAGCCTTTTTGATGGTCTTTCAGTTTGGCTGGGCCGAGGCACAAGCCGATGCCCGGTTGCCTTCGAAATTGAAAACCAGCCTGAACGCCTATTCCTTCAACACTCCCCTGTCTGAAGGGACGATGGACCTGGAATCCCTGCTGGAGTATTGCGCGGAAGAAGGTTTCGGAGCTGTCGACATAACTGCCTATTATTTCCCGGGATATCCCGATGTTCCCACTGATGAATTCCTTTACCGCATCAAGCGGAAGGCCTTTCTCCTGGGCCTGGAAATCAGTGGCACGGGTGTGCGCACCGACTTCACGGACCCTGATGCCGGAAAGCGCCGGGAAGGCATCCAGCTGGTGAAAGAATGGATTTCAGCTGCTGAAAAACTTGGGGCTCCGGTCATCAGGATTTTCGCGGGAAAAAAGGAACAGGAAGGGTTTACCCGCGAACAGGTAACTGGATGGCTGGTTGAAGACATCAAAGAATGCGTTGAGTTTGGGAAAGAGCATGGTGTCGTAGTGGCCATCCAGAACCATGGAGATTTTATTCTGAATGCCTGCCAGGCTGCTGAAGTCATTGACAGGGTCGATTCCGAATGGTTCGGGCTGATATTGGATACCGGAAGCTTCAAGGAAGGCGATTCTTACGGGCAAATAGAACAGGCAATTCCTTACGCGGTCAGCTGGCAGATCAAGGAAAGAATTTTCATTGACGGCAAAGCTGAGAGGATTGACCTGGTTCGGCTGCTGGAAATAGTCAGGAAATCGGGTTACAGGGGATACATCCCTTTGGAAACCCTGGGGGAAGGTGACCCGTTTTTAAAGGTACATGACTTTCTCGACGAGTTGAATAGAGCATTAAAGGTTGTGTATGGAGAATGAATGGTTGGATTTAACCGGGCTCTACTCGTTTCTCGAAAATTTTATTCCTTCCATGAGGCAGTTCGCGCTGCTCGGCTTCTACGGGAATCAGTGGGGGTGTGACACAGAGGACAAATGGCACGAGATAACCGGGGCCCGGTTTATCGCTGATGCCACGGCCGGGAAACAGCAAAAAAAGCCCCTTTCTTCTTTTCAGAAAAGGGCTTTTAAGGTATCATCCCTAGCAAAAGAACGGATACCATTTCAGGCATGGAAATGCTGTCAGGAGGATGTGAGGGATAATGGGAATTAAGTATTTACGAAGGGTTATGGGTGCCAAGGAAATGGATTTGAGCCTTACCAGGATAGCCGCTGAAATCCTGGAACATCATCCTGATCTTTCAGACGTTGTGCTGGTGGGGATTCATCGCAGGGGTGTGCCCCTGGCCCGTTTTCTCCAGGATAAACTCGGAGCTGCTTCCGGAGTCAGGATCCCTTTGGGCCAGATGGACATTACCTTCTACCGTGATGACCTCTCCATGGTGGCGAGCCAGCCGGTGGTCGGGACCTCCCACCTCGATTTCGATATCACCGGAAAGGTGGTTTTGCTGGTGGATGACGTGCTGAATACCGGGCGAACCACCAGGGCGGCTCTCGACTCGCTAATGGATTACGGAAGGCCGCGCAGGGTTGAACTGGTGGTGCTGGTTGACCGCGGACATCGTGAGCTTCCGATTCAGGCCGACTATATAGGCCGGCACGTGGAAACAGCTGAAGAAGAGCTGATAGAGGTTCGGGTCAACAGTTTAGATGGGGAAGAAGGCGTGTTCCTCACAACCCGGGAACTGCTCAGGGGCCCTGAGCCTGAAACTTCATAACAGAAACAACATATGATTCTGGGAACGGAGGGTTTCTCCTCAGGCCTCCGTCCACCAGGACAATCGGAGAGAATCAAGGTTATGCCTCTTACAGGAAAACACCTCTTAGGTATCTCAGATCTTACGGTTTCGGACATCAGGCTTATTCTAAACACAGCCAAGAGTTTTCGGGAGATCTCAACAAGGTCCATAAAAAAAGTGCCGACGCTCCGGGGCCGCACAGTGATCAACCTGTTCTATGAGAATTCCACGAGGACCCGCGCTTCATTTGAGATAGCGGAAAAGCGGCTGAGTGCCGACTCCCTGAATTTCAGTGTATCGACCAGCAGCGTGGCCAAGGGAGAGAGCCTGTCTGACACAGCCATGAACCTCAATGCCATGAACCCCGACGTAATTGTCATGCGCCATTCATCTTCTGGCGCCCAGCAGCTGATGACCAGGTATTGCCCGGGATGTTCGCTGGTCAACGCCGGAGACGGGATGCACGAACATCCTACCCAGGCCCTGCTTGACGCCTTGACCATGGAGGATGAGAAGGGATCCCTGGAAGGGCTGAAGGTTGCCATAGTGGGGGACATTGCCCACAGCAGGGTAGCCCGGTCCAACGTGCTGCTGCTTAAAAAGATGCAGGCTGATGTCTGGATTTCCGGCCCTCCGACGCTTCTGCCGATGGGTTTTGACCAGTACGGGGTGACCGTGACCAGGAAGATGGAGGAGGCCGTTGAAGGGGCCGATGTGGTGATGATGCTCCGCACCCAGCGGGAAAGACAGAAGGAAGTCTTTTATCCGTCGGTTAAGGAGTTCTTCTCACTTTACGGCCTGGACAGGGAGAAGCTGAAGCTGGCCAGGGAAGACGCGATAGTGATGCATCCCGGGCCCATGAACCGGGGGGTGGAGATTGATCCGGAGATCGCAGACGGGAAAAGGTCTGTGATCCTGAACCAGGTTACCAACGGCGTTGCGGTAAGGATGGCGGTCCTTTACCTGATACTGGGTGCTGGAGAGGAAGGTGTTAGATGATCGTGTTATTGAAGGGCGGAAGAATAATTGATCCGGGCCGCAACCTTGACCAGGTTTCGGATCTCCTGGTCAAGGACGGGAAGATTATTGAATCCGGAAAGATCAAAGGTAAAGATGGCTGGTCGGTAGTGGACCTTTCGGGAAAGATGGTTTTTCCCGGCCTTATCGACATGCATGTCCATCTCCGTGAACCGGGGCGCGAGGACAAGGAAACCATAAGGACCGGGAGCATGGCGGCCGTAGCAGGAGGGTTTACCGGAATTGCCTGCATGCCCAATACTGATCCGGTCAATGACTGCGAGACTGTTACCCGCTACATAAAAGAGAAGGCTGAAGACGTGAACAAGGCCAACGTCTATCCGGTCGGGGCGATCACCAAGAGGTCCGAAGGCAGGGAACTGGCTGAAATCGGCGAGATGCTCAAGGCCGGAATCGTTGCCGTCAGTGATGACGGGAGGCCGGTGCAGAACAACCAGGTGATGCGAAGGGCCATGGAATATGCCGGGATCTTTGATATTCCGGTCCTTGATCACTGCGAAGACATGCATCTTGCGGCCGACGGTTCCATGAATGAAAGCTTTGTTTCCACCGAGCTGGGATTGCGGGGCATCAACAGCGCCGCGGAAGAGATCCAGGTTGCAAGGGATGTAATCCTGAGCCGGCTTACCGGCACCAGGGTACACATCTGCCACATATCAGCTGCTGAGTCACTGGAGCAGGTCCGGAGCGCCAAAGTCCGGGGCATCAGGATCTCCTGTGAAGCGGCTCCCCATCATTTCATCCTTACTGAGGATAATGTCAGGACCTTTGATCCCAATTACAAGATGAATCCTCCGCTCAGGTCCCACCGGGACGTGGAAGCGGTAATCGAGGGCCTGGTTGATGGAACCATTGACTGCATTGCCACTGACCATGCCCCCCACCTGAAGCTTGACAAGCAGGAAACATTTGATGTTTCAGCTAATGGCATCATTGGCCTGGAAACCTCTGTTCCCCTTGTTTTCGACCGTCTCGTGCTCAAGGGTGTGATTACGCCCTTGAGAATGGCTGAACTGATGAGCCTCAATCCGGCGCGCATCCTGGGGCTTGACCGGGGCACCCTGGGGCCGGGCAGCACAGCCGACATAACAGTGATTGATCCGGAGATGGAAGCCACGGTGGATCCGGAGAATTTCGCTTCCAAAGCCCGGAACTGCCCTTTTGCCGGATGGAAACTTAAAGGATGGCCTGTAATGACCATGGTTTCCGGCAGGATAGCCTGGCAGTCTCCATCTCTCAAGATGTAGTTTATGCCGGCCGGCTTTCGTCTTTGCGGTGCATTGCCGGCATCAGCAATCGCGTATACTCAACAGGAAAGATTCTCAGAATGAAGAAGTTTTTTTTCATAATAGGATTATTGGGATTGCTTCACGGCGCTCTGCATGCCCAGGGCGAGGTCTCTTTCAGGGTTGCCGAGCCAGCTGAAGCTGCGCCAGCCGGGAGCATTCTGGCGGTTGAAGTCCATGCCGATATCAGCCCGGGGTGGCACCTGTATGCCATGGATATTCCCCCTGGGGGGCCGATACCAACTTCCTTCAGAGTAACGGGGAGCGAGGTTTTTTCTTCAGGAGGAGAGGCCCGGCAGTCTGAGCCTGTTTCCTGGTTCGATGAAAATTTCGACATGGAAACCAACTATTTTGAGGGGTCCGCGCTCTTTACGGTGCCGGTAAGGGTAGCTGAATCAGCGGCACCGGGAGAGTATGACCTTTACCTGGAGGCGGAGTTCATGCTCTGCAACGACACCACCTGCCTTCCCCCTCAGAAACAGGGCCTGCAGGCCACTGTAGAAGTGATCGAAGGAGACGGGGCCCCGGAGCCCGACTGGGGAGGGGCATTGCCTGCGGGTGATGAAGCAGCGGTCGCGGGCAACGATTTGCCTTCCGGGCTTTTTGCCTACATCTGGCTGGCCATGACCATGGGCGCGCTGGCCCTCCTGACCCCCTGCGTGTTTCCGATGATTCCGATAACTGTTTCCTATTTCACCAAGAGGGACAGGGGCAGCCGCGGGCGCTCTGTCTTTGAAGCAGGAGTCTATTCATTAGCCATCATTGCCACCTTTGCCATAATCGGTTTTCTTCTGACCTTCATGTTCGGGGCGGGTGGAATAAACAAGCTGGCTTCAAATCCCTGGGTGAATTCCATGATTGCCGGGATATTCATTCTTTTTGCCCTGAGCCTGTTCGGGGTGGTTGAGCTGGCCCTTCCCGAAAGCTGGCTGAACGCGATAAACCGGAAGTCCTCCTCCTCAAGGGGGCTGACCGGGATTATCCTGATGGCGCTGACCTTTACCCTGACTTCATTCACCTGCACCGTTCCTTTTATCGGGACCGTAATGGTAGCCGCCCTGAAGGGTGATGCTGCATGGGCCCTCCTGGGGGTGATCTCTTTTGCCCTGGTCTTTTCCCTCCCGTTTTTTCTGCTGGCGCTCTTTCCGTCATGGCTTCAATCCCTCCCCAGGAGCGGAAACTGGATGAATGCCGTCAAGATCGTAATGGGTTTCCTGGAGCTGGCCGCAGCCATGAAATTCATCAGCAATGTTGACCTGGTCTACCAGTGGGGCATCCTGACAAGGCCGGTATTTATCTCTATATGGCTGGCAATCGCCGTGGTTACCTCGGTCTACCTGATGGGATTTTTCAAGTTTCCGCATGAATCACCCTCTGAATCAACAGGGGCCATGAGGGTCATCTTTGCCATTTTCTTCATTTCCCTCTCAGCCTTCCTTT
>CAZOGT010000202.1:0-5770 GCA_964579015.1 uncultured Acidobacteriota bacterium
GGAGCAGGCTCTGAAGGAGCGACACAGGGAAATGAGATCGGAGATGTGAGATTTTCGAACCGCTGAAATGCCGCTCTGGAGAGCGGCGTTCCAGGGGAGAGCGGCGTTCCAGGGGAGAGCGGCGTTCCAGGCAGCTGGATGCTCCAGCTACACCCTTCTCCGCTTGACGGCCTTTTCGATCTCCACGGCCACGAATACCAGGGATGACAGCAGGAGGGTGATGGCCAGGTCCCCGGCACTCAGCGGAACGGTCTTGAAAATGGGGTTCAGGAACGGGACGTAGATGGTTGAGAGCTGCAGGGCCAGGGTCAGCAGGACAGCGCCCAGGAGGGGCTTGTTGGAGAGGGCTCCCTGCCTGAAAAACGATTCCCTCTCGGAGCGAATGGCCAGCACGTGCCCCATCTGGCTCAGGCAGAGGACCGTAAAGACCATGGTCTGCCAGTGGGCCTGGCTGCTCTCGACGAACAGGGCCTGGGTCAGGATCGAAACCGCGCCCATCAGCAGGCCTACCCAGATGATGTGGATCCCCAGCCCCTTGGCGAAGATGCTCTCCTTCGGGTCCCTGGGGGGCCGCCCCATGATATTCTTCTCTCCGGGTTCAGCGGCCAGGGCCAGGCCGGGGACACCGTCAGTCACCAGGTTGATCCAGAGGATGTGAATCGGCAACAGGGGAATGGGAAGGCCGAGGAAAGGCGCCAGAAAAATGGTGAAGATCTCGCCCGAATTGCTTGTCATGGTGTACTTGATGAACTTCCGGATATTGTCGAAGATGCGCCGCCCTTCCCGGACCGCCTTGACAATGGTGGCGAAATTGTCGTCCAGCAGGATCATGTGGGAAGCCTCCTTGGACACATCGGTGCCGGTGATGCCCATGGCCACCCCGATGTCGGCCCGCTTCAGGGCCGGGGCATCGTTGACCCCGTCCCCGGTCATGGCCACAAAATGCCCCTTGTCCTGCAGTGCCTGGACGATCTTCAGTTTCTGCTCGGGAGCGACCCGGGCGTAGACACTGATTTCCTCCACCTTCTCTTCAAATTCCTCCAGTGAAAGCCCGGCCAGTTCTCGGCCGGTCATGACAGCCTCTCCCTCCCCGCTCATGATCCCGACCCGACTGGCAATAACCCCGGCCGTCAGCGGATGGTCTCCGGTGATCATCACCGGCCGTATGCCCGCGGACCGGCAGGTGGCCACCGACTCCGCGGCCTCGGGGCGCGGCGGGTCCATCATTCCGGTGACTCCGATCAGGACCAGGCCTGCTTCCGCCTTTTCCGAGGTCAGAGGATCCGGAAGCTCGTCCCAGACCCTGAAAGCGAAACCCAGGATGCGCAGGCCGTCAGAGGCCAGCCGGTCGGCAGCCTCCAGCACCCCGGAGCGGTCGACCTCCTCCTCCCCTCCCTGCTCGGTGAGGACCCTTTCCGAACGCCGCACGATCTCCTCGGCCGCTCCCTTGGTGAACGAAATGACCCGGCCGCCCCTCCAGGGGTGAAAGGTGGTCATCAGCTTCCGCTCCGACTCAAAGGGGATTTCATCCAGCCGCGGAAACTCTTCCTCCATCTTCTCGCGGAGGAAGCCCTTCTCCCGGGCCAGCTCGAAGAGGGCGGTTTCAGTCGGGTCACCGATTACGTCATCCGATTCCTCGAGGCGCGAGTCATTGCAGAGTGCCATGGCCGTCAGCAGCATTTCGGAAGGGCCTCCGCCCGGAGCCGGCCCTGCACCTGGTTCCGCCCCGTCCAGGGAAGGGAGTTCCCCGGAGAGCCGCAGCTCGCCGCCCGCGTAGACCTTCTCCACGGTCATGCGGTTCAGGGTCAGGGTCCCGGTCTTGTCCGAGCAGATGTAGGAGACCGATCCCAGGGTCTCCACCGCGGGAAGCTTCCGGATTAGCGCCTGCTGGATAACCAGCTTCCTGGCCCCCAGCGCCAGGGAGATGGTGATGACCGCGGGCAGGGCCTCGGGAATGGCGGCCACGGCCAGGGAGATGGCCGTGAGCAGCATCAGGAGCGGGGGCTCTCCTCGAAGGATGCCGGCGGCAAAAACCACGGCGCAGATGGCCAGCACGGCATAGGCAAGTTTCCGGCCGAAGGCGGCCATCCGTTTCTGGAGGGGGGTCTTTCCCTCCTCCTGGTCCTGGAGCATGGCGGCGATCCGCCCCAGTTCGGTCCGCATTCCGGTTGCCGCGGCAATTCCCTGCCCCCGGCCGTTGGTGACCAGGGTGCCCTTGTAGGCCATGTTCCTCCGGTCCCCCAGGGGGAGGTCCGCTTCTTCCAGCGCGGCGGAATCCTTTTCAACGGGCATGGATTCACCGGTCAGGGCTGCTTCTTCCACCTGCAGCTGGGCCGTTTCGAGCAGCCTCAGGTCAGCCGGCACCACGTTGCCAGCTTCGATGATCACCATGTCCCCGGGAACAATCCGGTCAGCAGGGACCGATTCCGCCTGCCCGTCCCGGATGACGGTCGCGGTGGGGGATGACATCTTCTTCAGCGCATCCATGGCCTTTTCGGCCCGGTACTCCTGGACAAACCCCAGCACCGCGTTGAGCACCACGATTACCACGATGGCAATGGTATCGACAAGCTCTCCAACCAGGCCGGAAACCAGGGCGGCGGCGAGAAGCACCAGGATCATGAAGTCTTTGAACTGGTCCAGGAACATCATCCAGGGCGATTTCCGCTCTTTTTCAATCAGCTCGTTGGGCCCGTAACGCTTGAAACGCAGATCGGCCTCGCCGGACGAGAGGCCCTCGCCGGACGATTCAAGCTCCCTCATGGTTCCCTCATGGTCAAGCAGGTGCCAGTCGGTTGATTCCTTTGCCGCTGCGCGCGTTGTGCTCATGGTTTTACTCTCTTTTTAATCAGTCAAGCGATGCGGTCCGGCCGCCCGGAAGCCGGTAAATGAGGGATTCCCCTATTATGCAGGATTTGAGCCCGCATTTCATTTGGCGCATGCTCATCCTGAACCGAAAAGAGTTATCATCAGCTGGAAGAAAAGCGTGACAACGCAGAGTATGAAGCCCATTACCGGAATCCATTT
Source organism: uncultured Acidobacteriota bacterium (assembly GCA_964579015.1). GTDB lineage: Bacteria > Acidobacteriota > UBA6911 > RPQK01 > JAPXNP01. The sequence continues at coordinate 3,028 of CAZOGT010000202.1, forward strand.
TGGAAAGCGCGGACCTCTGCCGTTCCTGTCGGGATTCACCCTCTTAATCCTCCATAGCGCCAGATTGACCATCGCGAAAACCATCAGGATGACCGAACTTGTTATCTTTGCCAGGGTAACCAGGGGAAGAAACAGGGCAAGAATCAAGACAATCAGCGCCATCACCAGCGTCGATTGGATGGGAGTCCTGGTTTTGGGGTTGACCCGCTGCATCCAGCTTGGAGCCTTATCATCCTTAGCCATACCGTAAGCCACCCTGGAGGCCATGATGATCTGCACTAATGCGCCATTGACCCCTGCAATAAGGCTGACAATCCCTATACCGAGGGTTGAGAACCACCCTTTTCCCTCTACAACAAGGGCCAGGGGGGTTCCGCTCTCTGCCAGCCTGGATGGATCAACAGTCAAAACTGAAACCATTGATACCAGGACGTAAAAGATCAGGGTTATGCCAAGGCTGGCGAATATGGCAATGGGCAGGTTACGCTCGACGTTTTTCACCTCTTCAGCGTTATTCACCAGGTCTTCGAAACCGATAAATGCGTAAAAACCGATGAACGCAGCGGTAAAAATGGCCTGCCAGTTATCAAGTGAAAAGGAGGGGTTTAATTCACTTGCCCTCTCCGACACCTGAGACAGGTTTTCACCGGACAGGAAAACCACGTACAGCAATCCTCCCAGGGTCAGGACCGTGATGATGTTGGCAAACTTGACCGATTCGGAAATCCCCCAGGCAGCAATCCCGGCGAGCAGCAGGACCAGTCCAACAATAATAATCTTCTCGGGGATATAAACCAGGTCCTGCATGAAACCTACAAATGCCGTGACAATTGTAGCGGCCGAGACCACGCCGGTGGTAATTACCAGCCAGCCCACTGTCGCGGAAAGCCATGTACTCCCGAATCCCTCCTGGACATAACTGGATTCCCCGGCACTGACCGGATACCGGGAGGAGAGCTCGGCAAAAGAAAATCCACTGGCCAGGGCCAGCACCGCCGAGCCTAAGAAGGCAATCGGGGCGAACATGCCGGCCTCGCCTGCAACCTTTCCCAAAAGGGCATAGAACCCGGCGCCGATCATCGTGCCGACGCCGTAAAAAATCAGGTAGGGTAAACTGATAGTTCGTGACAGCTTTTTTTGTGTCGCCATAATTGACTCGACGCTCTTCTACCTGCAACGCCTCTACCTGCATGCGGCAGGAAATCCGGGTCAAAGGCACCTGCCATTCGGGGCCGGCACTTCTCAAGGGCCTGGAGAAGGTATTTTTTTGCCGTCCTAAGAGGCCAGCGCCTCAATTATGGTACGGCAGAAAGCCGGAAGATCTCCGGGATGCCGGGATGTGATCAGGTTCCTGTCCACGACCACCTCCCTGTCGACCCACCTGGCTCCAGCGTTGGTTAAATCATCCTTTATTGAAAAAAACGAGGTCACTTCCCTTCCGTCAAGGACATCGGCGGAGGCCAGCATCCACCCGGCATGACAGATGGCCGCCACCACCTTTTCCTGGTTGTGGATCGACCGGACAAACTCGATCATCTTGGGAGTGCGGCGCATCTGGTCGGGAGCATAGCCTCCCGGGATAATCAGTGCGTCAAAGACCTCCGCAGACACATCCTCAATCGATTTATCCGCTTTGGCAGGCAACCCGTTTTTTCCCGTGTAGGTTGCTTTTTCAGGTCCAATGACGACAACCTTCGCCCCTTCCTCCATCATTCGAATTTTCGGGTACCAGAATTCCAGATCCTCGAAGATGTCCGCCACATATATTGCGATTGTTTTACCTTCAAGTTTCATGATTGTAATCCCCTGTAAAAATTGCTTTTCCTGAAGTCTATTGATTCCGCGGTCATTTCGGACCGAGAAACCTGTTTTATTCAAGTGTTGCGGTAACCCGCTTTTTAACTCCAGCCAGGGCCTTGGATACGGGGCAGTTGTCCTTGGCATCGTTGGCATGCTCCCTGAAGGCGTCTTCACTGATCCCCGGTACTTTCCCCTGGGTCTCCAGCTCAATTAACGTGATGCTGAACCCGTCAGCATCCTTCTCCATATGCACCTTGGCCGAGGTTTGTATGCGCTTTGGAGTATGCCCGGCTTGATCGAGCATGTTGGACAGAGCCATGGAGAAACACCCGGCATAGGCTGCCCCTATCAGCTCTTCAGGATTGGTTCCGGGTTTCCCTTCGAACCTGGCGCCAGCGGAAAAGTCACTGTCAAACTTGCCGCTTGCCACATTCATGTTGCCTCTGCCGCTTTTCAAATCCCCTTCCCAGTACGCACCAGCTTTACTTATTGGCATAATTAACTCCTTTCAATCTGATTATCGGTTTTTAAATACAGTCTGAATAGAACCAGCCGGACAGGCTCATGCTGACCGACCGGCACAAAATAATTTCATTTCCCCGTAACTCCAATTGTTCTACGGATCGATTTTCGCCAGTCCAGCAAGCCCATTTTCAATGCTGTAACCATACTTATCAAGGTCCTTCCAGGGATCTTTTTTCCTCCCCAGCCGCCTGAATATATTGTAATGGTTGTACTTGTCCGGCTTCATATTGGAACTGACAGCCTCCTTCCAGTCCAGCGGGACTGCTACCGGTGCTCCTTTTCGGGCCCGCAGTGAATAGGGGGCTACGCTTGTCTGCCCGTAGGCATTACGCAGGTAGTCGAGAAAAAGCCTCCCCTTGCGCTGGTCCTTCCTGGTCTCAAGGGTGTATTTTTCAGGATGTCCGGCAACCAGCTTTTC
>CAZOGT010000203.1:0-1843 GCA_964579015.1 uncultured Acidobacteriota bacterium
GCCCCTGCATCCCAGTCTGCATCGACTCAGCCGGAAGAGACTCCTGCGGAGACCTATACTCCTTCGGACCAGGCTGTTGATTCAGGAGAGGCGGCACCGGCCGAAATGATTCCCGAAGCCGTTGCACCCGAAATCCCTCAGCCGGTGGTAGTGGAAGTGGAACCCGGGACCGACATCATGGTCAGGCTGGTTGAGTCGATCAGCACGGAAACCGCGGAAAGCGGAGACCGTTTCGAACTTGAGCTTGCCGAAGACCTGGAAGTCGGAGACCAGCTGATCGCCCCCAAGGGAACCAGGGCCAGGGGAAGGGTCATTGAATCTCAGGGGTCCGGAAAGGTCACGGGACTGGCTGCGATATCACTCACCCTGACTGACCTCTATATTGAAGGTGAGCAGTTCCCTTTGCGGGCGGAAACCCTGACCTACCAAGCTGAGAAAACGACGGGCAAAGACGCGGCCAAGGTAGGAATAGCTTCCGGCATAGGAGCGCTTATCGGGGCCATTGTCGGCGGAGGCAAGGGAGCCGCGATCGGAGCCGGGGTCGGGGCTGGAGCGGGCACCGGGACCGTGATGGCCACCAAGGGGGATGAACTGGTATTCCCAGTGGAGCAGATGTTCAGATTCCGCCTCACCGAAGGCTTCAAGGTCGAGATACTGGAGTAACCTTGACGGCAGGCGTGCTCCACAGGGGAGAAAGCATGCAGCTGGAAGCTCCATCGTTGTAGCTGGAGCTTCCAGCTGCAGTAACTCCAGGGTAGCTGCATGCCTGCAATGTCAAAATCTACGTCCCTGAAGGGAAGCAGGCCCTGCAGGGGTTGTTGGCCTGCTACTGCTCTTTTCTGGAGCAGGATGCTCCAGCCACAGTAACTCCAGGGTAGCTGCATGCCTGCAATGCCGCAATCCACGGACCCTGGCGGGAGGCGTGCTCTGCAGGGGGCCTTGAATGCTGCTGCTCATTTCTGGAGCAGGATGCTCCAGCCACTTTGAGCAGGATGCTCCAGCTACTTTGGCGCTCCAGCTACAACAAGCCTTGCTTTACCAGGAGTTCGGCATTGTAAATGGAACCTCCGGCTGCGCCCCTGATGGTGTTGTGAGAGAGAACCAGCAGCCTCATGTCAAGCACCGGGTCAAGGCGGACACGCCCGGCCACGGTACTCATTCCGTTGCCTGACATCCGGTCCAGCCTGGGCTGGGGGCGATTATCCTCTTCCATGACCCTGATTACCGGAGAAGGAGTTGAAGGGAGCCCGGAGGAGATTTCCGGTGTACGGAAATCCCGCAGGGATTCTTTAACCGCCTCGATTGATTCCGGCTTATTCCTGACTTCAACAGTAAGGCATACCAGGTGTCCGTCAGTAACCGCCACCCTGTTTGTATGGGTGGACATCTTGAAATCGGCCATTTTTATGCTGTTTCCGGTCAACGTTCCCATTATTTTCCGCGGTTCCCACTCAAACTTTTCCTCTTCTCCGGAGATAAATGGAATTATGTTGTCCAGGATATCCATGGAAGCTACACCCGGGTACCCGGCCCCGGAAAGGGCCTGCAGGGAGACCGCGAACACCTTGTCAAGAGCAAAAACCTTATCAAGTGCCCTCAGCGCTATGGTCGTCCCAGTGCTGGTGCAGTTGGGATTGGTAACAATAAACCCTCCCCATCCGCGGTTGGCCTGCTGCTGTTTAACCAGGCTGGTATGATCAGGATTAACCTCGGGCAGAAGGACCGGCACATCATCTTCTCTCCTGAAGGCCCCGGCATTGGTACACACGGCAACCCCGGCCTTGGCGAATTCCGGTTCCTGTTCCCTGTCAATCGATGCGGGCAGGGCCGAAAATACGAGGGG
>CAZOGT010000203.1:1853-5753 GCA_964579015.1 uncultured Acidobacteriota bacterium
CACGAGCACCATGTCCCGTACTCTCTCGGGAATGTCTCCGGGAAGCAGCCACTTGCAGGTTTCTCCATACTTCAGGCCTTCCCGCTGTTCAGATCCGGATACCACGGCCAGGTCAAACCAGGGGTGGTCAGCCAGCAATTGCACAAATCTCTGCCCCACACTGCCGGTGGAAGCGAGTACCCCTACTTTTATTTTTTTATTCAACATTAATATTTTCCCTTTCCTAAACAAATTGCGCAGGCCGCTCCGGTCAAAGCGGAGAGCCTGAATTAAGCGGTTTCCAATGATGCGGGAAGAAAGACCCCGGCATCTGCTTCTCAATACAGAACAATGAGAAATGCAGTCTATACAACCAGGGTGTGAAGGCTTTTCACAGCGGCTTCAGCATCTCCGGCATCAACGACCAGGCTCACGGAAACCGATGAGGCTCCCTGGGCGATGGCGTTTACCTTGAGGTCACTATTCCCGAGCGAACTGAAAATGTTACCAAAAACTCCGGGGCGGCTGCACATTCCGCACCCGACCGCCGTTATAATAGCACTCTCTCCCGACGATGAGATCCTGTCGATATCCCGGGTACTCAGCTCATGGGAAAAGGCATGATTCAGGGCCTCAATAACCGTATCGGCCCTGCCGCTGGGGACAGCAAAGGAAATACTCTGTTCCGATGATGCCTGGATGATCAGGATAACATTGGTCCTTGTGGCAGCGACTGCGCCGAAAGTACGTCCGGCAACGCCCGGGACCCCCAGCATTCCCCGACCTTCAACAGTTATCAGTTTCTGGCCCTTGAAGGATGTAACAGCCTTCATAATCCCGTTGATCTTGATTTCGGAGTCTGCAATCAGCCTGGTGCCGGGATGGGAAGGATCAAACGTGTTCTTTATTACCAGGCTTATTCCGGTTTCAACCACCGGCCTGACCGTCATGGGATGCACAACCTTGGCCCCGAAAAAGGCGAGCTCCGCCAGCTCCAGGAAACTCAGTTCCGGAATGGTCCTGGCTTCCGGAACAATCCGCGGGTCAGCGGACATCACCCCATTTACATCAGTGCAGATCCAGACCTCATCAGCTTCCAGCACCGCGGCCAGGATTGCGGCTGAATAGTCACTCCCTCCCCTTCCCAGGGTTGTGGTCACGCCGGAAGGGTTGCTGCCGATAAAACCGGTTACCACCGGGACAATTCCATTCTCCAGTAAAGGCATCAGCGCTGACCTGGTTTTCGAACGGGTAACGCTCATGTCAGGATGGGCGGCCTGGTAATTGCTGTCCGTAATAAAAAACTCCGTCGATACCTGGCAGCAGGAATTAATCCCCTCTTCATCCAGGACCAGGGCTACCAGGTGGGCACTCAGCTTTTCGCCGATGGAAGAGACGGCATCAAGAGCGCGCGGAGTGGTCTCCCCCAGTTCCCTGATGGCATTGCACAGGCTTTCCCAGCGGTCCAGAAGCTTTTCACAAAAAAACCTGGCCCCTTCCCTGACCTTTTCATCAGTCAGAAGCTCCTCGATTACGGCAAAATGTCTTTTTCTCAGCTCATTCTTGATCGACGACGTCGTCTTGTTGCAGCCGTCTGCCGACGTTCGGGCGCCTTCCAACAGCAGGTCCGTCACTCCGCCCAGGGCGGAAACAACAACAACAACACTACCCCACTCCTCCCGGCCCTTCCGGACCATTTCCACGGCACTGGAGATGGCTTCGGAATTTCCGACAGAAGTACCGCCGAATTTCATGATCAGGAGCCTCGGCTCCTTTGAGCTAAGCATAAATAATAGTCCCTCCGAATTCAGTTAAAATTTGGACACCTGAATATTTTTCCCATAAATATTAGTGATATTACCCGAAGAGATCAATTCTCTACGAATTATTGTGCCTGCTTTGCACCGGGAACCTGCTGCCGTGAAACACCCTGTTCAGCCAACTATTCTATGGCGCCGAGCCCTTCCAGCCAGAAGACCTCGCTTTCCTTGGCGAAATTATACAGATAGTTCCCGCCGGGGATAAGCTGGGAAAAATACCGGTTGATAACGGCCTTTTTCATCTGCGGGGTATAGAAAGAATCCGCAAGGAAAACCTGGAAATCCCAGGGAGCGTGGCCCGAAGGGTTTTCCCATTCCTCGCTGTCGTGGGGCCACCCCGTCTCGTTCGCCTCCCAGTGGACCAGGTATCCGTAGTGTGCCTTCCATGCCCTGAATTCACGAAGCTCCGTCAGGGCCTGGGTGACAAACCTGCCCGTAGACCAGTGGTCCTGGTGGTGGTCGGTATCCCTTGGACTGTAGAGGATCGTTGGGCGAAACTCCCTGATCACACCCTTGATATCTGAAAGGATGGACTCACGATTGTAGGGGTTCCCCACGCTGCGGGCAAAACTGTAGGAATCAGGAACCGCAGACACCCCGGTATGGGGGCTGGTATAAGTCTCCGTGCTGGTCCAGAGGTCATCGATCCCCGCGTCCGGATAACCCAGGAATACCACGTCGGCCTCATCCATTCCGATCGCGCCCATGGCCGAGATCGTCTCCTCGTGACGTAGCACCCCGTAGTCCAGCATGTCGAAATCCCCGTCTCCATCGCGGTCAAAAGCCTGTTCCGGATATTCGCTGACCAGCAGGTTCCTGGCGCTGGCATAGGCGTCCCCGCAGGTTACCATGACCACGCAGACCCGGTCTCCCTTCTGCAGGGCGGCATGGATAACCCCGGCACAGGCCAGGACTTCATCATCAGGATGGGGAGCGAAGACCATGATCCGTTCCGAGGCATCGGATTTAAGGGTATGGGAGGCAGGGGTAACCGGATAAATGGTCAACGTGGGAATGAACATGGGAAATGGATCCGATCCATACCGCTGGCGGGCGCTTACAGCCGCCACCGGCAGCCTGCTGCTGGACACGGTTACGCTCCCTTCCATTTCACCGGCCTGTCCCGAAACCGGCCCCTGTCCCGCAAAAAGTTCGTAAATATACCTGGAAGTCTTCTGCCCGGCCGCGGCAAAAACCGTTTCAACGCCAACCACCCCGGCTTCGGCATCATGCAACGTAATGGTCAGCTCAGTCTCCTCACTGCCGAGGGAAGAATCCGGGTTTGCGGCATCTACCGGAATCATGGCCAGCCCGGTGTCCCAGTTCCCGGAGGAGTCGAGCATGACTGTGAATTCAAAGGAAGGGGTGACCGAGGGTACCGCGGCCTCATACATGACGATGCCCGAAGCAGAGTCAGTCCCGGTGAATGAGGCACTGCCATCCACCAGGGAGGAGGCCCTGAAACAGGCAAATCCGGTCATGAAATCCCCTGCGCCGGAAGTCCGCAGGCTTATGGTCTCCCCCCGGTCCAGGGAGAACTCCATTGATTCCCGGGAACCTTCCAGCCCCTGCAGGTTCACGCCCAGAGCCCGGCCTTCATTATCGAAAAAATCAAGCCGCACCTCAGTCTCCGGACCGGTGTTGACAAACCTGAAAATGGTCTGGTAGGAAGCCCCGTCATAGGACCCGTCCATCATCTGCGGGAAAAAGCGGGTGTCTCCGGCTGTTGCCTGGAGGAAAGAGATGAGAAAGGCCACTCCAGCAAAAAAAACCTTTCGATTTCCATATTTTTTCGAGCTGGAACGCCAATCCTCCCGTCCAAGTCTACCCTTCCCTGAAGGCCCTGACGAAGAATCCCAGCCAGTTGCGGTAGAGGACCGCCTCAATTTCATCATCCGTGTATTCCCTTTCAGCCAGGATATCCTCCAGGCGGCTAATGTCGGCGATGGTATCAATATCGGCAGGACACTGTTCTGTTCCAAAGCCCCCGTCCAGATCTGATCCGATGCCCACATGAGAGCACGATCCGGTTACCTGGCAGATATGGTCGATGTGATCAACCACGGTCTCCAGGGTCGCTGAGGGAATCGACGTTCCCTTT
>CAZOGT010000204.1:0-5722 GCA_964579015.1 uncultured Acidobacteriota bacterium
GAACTGGTCATTACCAGGGACCGGTCATCGGTCTCTTCAGGCAGCAGAATACAGTACGAGGAATCGTCTTCACCCGCCCTTTCAGCCAACGCGCCCTCCCTGTTGCAGGTTATCACCAGGTGCCTGGCAGAGGGATGGTACTTTTTCACCAGGTCATAGGTTGCCACTGACTCCGGGGAATTACCCGATCTGGCAAATGAGACAACCGTGTAATCATGGCCCTTAATCAGAATATCCCGGCCGTGGGTAACCATGTGGGTAGTCGGAATGGAGACAGCTTCCCTCCCAAGCCCCCTCCTGAGCAGGTTGCAAACAGAGGTTCCAATGAATTCAGAGGTTCCCGCGCCGCACAATATCAGTGATGATTTCCTGTCCCCGGCCAATCCCGCATCTTCCATGAACCGGCTGAGGCCCTCTTTTTGTGCCAGAACCATTTCCACAGCCTTCATCCAGGTGTTCGGCTGCTGCCTGATTTCGCGGGGAGTGTCAACAACACCCAGCTTCTTCTTCTCTTCGTCACTCAAATTCAGCAGATTTAAAAAAGCATTCATATTCTGTCCTTTGCAATCGTAAGCAAGTTATCAGGATTAATATCGATACCGCCCGGGAACCCGCAAAAACAGCTTCCTGGCGGGTTCCCAATACTCAGGATTCCCGGGATTTCCGCATCTCCAGAAAATCCAGCACCTGACGGGCACTGGACCGGGCATTTACGCCTCCCGCAAAGCCACAGCTTCGTGCCCCGGAGGCATTGGCAAAGAGTACAGCTTCCTCATGGCCCATGCCCATCTCCAGGACCGCGTACATGAATCCGGCATCAAATGAATCTCCAGCCCCGGTGGTATCAAGAACCTCGGTTTTCAGCCCGGGAACCTCCAGCACCCTGTCTCCCGTCCAGAAAATGGCCCCCGCGGAACCTGTCTTTACTATTGGGCAAGCTGTAAGGGAGCCCAGATCCCTGCAGGCCTGTTCCGGATTAGACGCCCCTGTTATGGAGAGGGCCTCGTCTTCATTTACGAACAGGTAATCCAGGGCAGGCATCCATTTGTCCATGTAACGCCATTGCTCAGACTCGTCCCACTGGGGATCGAGAGAGGTTCCAATACCCTGCTCCCCGGCATATTCAAGCACTGCCTCCACCCCGGGCAAGAAGTTCTCCTGGAGGTAGAGTCCTGCCAGATGGATGTGGTCAAAGCCCTTTATCACCGACAGGTCTATGTACCCGGTCCCAAACTCGGCAATTGTCCCGGGATATGTTACCTGGGTCCTTGATCCTTCATGGATCAGATTTACCGTAACGCCTGTTTTTACCTTGCTGGTCCTCATGATCAGGTCTGTATTGATTCCGAAACCCTTCATGCCCGAAACCATGTAATCTCCATATTCATCCTCACCTGCCAGGCCCAGGAACGAGGCGTCACCTCCGAGTGAAGCATAGGCGCATGAACAGATTGCGGTTGAGCTCCCGATTGTCAATTCAAATGAAGAACAACTGATCTCGCGGTCCCTGACCGGGAATGATTCCAGTCCCCCCATAATGATATCCACATTGATCTCACCTATAAACAAAACCTTTTTCATATTTACTCCAGTAAAAAAAGGCACCCGGCAGCAGGCATTCTCAGGCATGGGCCGGGCATCTCAGCTGCTTTCCGCAATATCCATTCCGGTTAACCCGCATTTCTCACCAGCCTGCTGCTGCGCTGCGAAAACCGGAGAGAGATGCGGTCTAGAAGGCATCACCAAAAAAGACCGCATTCAGAAAAATCCGGGCGGTTCCCCACCAGTGTCCCCTGAAATTGGGATCGTCCAGAAACAGAATTACCGAGCCGGAACCGGATTTCCTTGCAATTATCGATGCGGTTCCGTCCAGCTTTCCTTCCTGTTCCTCATGCATATATCCGCTCAGCAGAGGGTCATTACCGTACAGGGCTACGTTTGCCCCGGGCTCTTTTGACGGTTTCAGCTTGGCAGTGTGGTTGCGAAAGACCGGCAAGGATTTACTTAGACCAAACGCCAGAGGATGAGTATTGTCAAGGACCGTCTCAAAAATCGCCCCGCTGATACGCCTGGCAGTACGGGCCTTGCCCACCTCGCTGTAAGGCACATCCAGGGTCAAGCTTTCTTCCTCCACCAGCTCTTCCTCCACCAGTTCACTGGAAATCGCCCAGTTGACGGCATCCCTGATGGCTATCAGGGTTCCTCCGGCCCTTATCCACGCCCCTATTTTCTCTTTCTCCTTATCTGTCCACGACTGGTATGATCCGCTTGGCAACACCAGGCAATTGTAATCTGACAGGTCTGAACCGGGAAGACGGTCATGGTCTAAAAGTGAGACGGGAATCTCCATTTTACCGTCAAGCACATACCAGGCTGCTCCCGATTCCCTGCTGTTGGTGCCTGTCCCTGTTACCAGGGCGATCCTCGGTTTCCGGATCTGCCTGGCGCTGCTGCTGCCCAGGTAGGCCCCCCTGGCAGTTACCCCGGAGGCAGCAGCGTAAATCTCCACGGGAAAGGAGGCGGCAATATCCTTGATGACTTCGTGGACTTTTTCCGGAGATGCCTCCTTCTGCTGCAACGGGATCATGACTGAGGTGCCGTCAAACCTTACCCTGTCCGTCCCGGTACCGATTTCAAATTCAGATGAGAACGCGCGTGCCGTGATGCCGCTCTCCAGAATCCTGTACAACGCCCCCGGGCCCCAGATATTCCACTTCAGGATGTAGGCATAAGAGGCCTCCCCTCCCCTGATCTCTCCCCGCCCGGCGAGATTTTCGGCAACAAATTCCGCCCCGATATACTTCTCAGGAGAATCCGTCAATTCACTGAACTGGAGTCCATAGGCATGAGGCATGGTCCAGGAGGAAACATCGTAGAACACGGTGTCCCGGAATTCAGTAACCTCTTCAAACATTGCCTTGACCAGCCTGCCCTGCTCCTGGTTCAGAGGCACCAGCCAGGAATTATCCTTCCTGAAAACATTCCCTGAAATGCGGAGGTCACTTGCCGCCCTGAACACCTTGATCTGATGCCGGTGCAGCACCCTGATAAATTCTTCAGCCAAAAAAGGGTCCTCCGGGAGGGAGAAGACGTATCCCTTAACCGAAGAATCCTTGTAAAAATTATCGACTGAGAGATAAAAATTGCGCTGGTTGGCCAACAGGTCCGCGCGGAGTTCAAGGCCGGCCTCCAGGGTGGAGAGCATTGTTGCAAACTGGTTCCTGATGGTGAATGCGTAGCTCATTTCCCCGTCTGTGCCGATAGTTCTCAGGGCCCGGGAAGAGGCTTGTTCAAACAGAATCCCGACCGCTCCATTAATATCAGGATATGTAGAGCCCTTGCCGTAGTAAAAATCATCATAGACCTCTTCGCTGAAATAGAGCGAACCAAGCCTGTCAAGCTCTCCGGCGTGAAACTCGGCGATCTTTGCCGTTAAATCAAGGGTTGCTCTTGGGGTGTTGGGGTTATTGCCGGTAGGAATTCCCGGCTGAAAGAAAAAGGTGGACTTGCTCCCCTGCTCGTGATGATCAGTTACCAGCTGCGGTTTCCAGTCATGATATAGTTCCAGCCGATGCTGAGTTTCCTTCAAGGCTGCCGGCAGCATGTCCCGGTTCAAGTCGAACCAGTAATGATTGGTTCTCCCCCCGGGCCAGGGCTCATTATGTTCCCGGTCAGAGAGGTCTGCTGTAGCTGCTTTACCCCGGTTTCCGTTGACCCATTGAACAAACCTGCTTCTGCCATCCGGATTGATCATGGGATCAATCAGGATCACCATGTCAGATAAAACCTTTTCCACGGCTTCACCCTGTCCTGCCGCCAGGTGATAGAGGAGGACCATCGAAGCCTCGCCCCCGCTGGACTCATTCCCATGAATTCCGCTGCCGATGTAGACAACAAGGGGCATCTCCTGCATCGAGGCCTCTGTTACCTGCTGCGGATTCCGGGACAGCATAAGATTGTCGCGCCTGATCGCTTCCAGGCGGGCATGGTTGTCAGGAGAAGTGACTACGGCACAGATTAAAGGAACCCCTTCGTAAGAACGGCCGTATTCGATGAATGAAACCCGGTCACTGCTCTGCGACACAGCCCGAAAATACTCAATAATCTGGTAAGGCGGGGTATGGCGCTGCCCCGTTTTCGTCCCGGTCACCTCTTCTATTTCAGGAACGTCCTGACTATAGACGATTCCTTCCACTTCATAACCAATGTCAACAGGCAGAACCGCTGCCGACAAAACCATCGAAAAAACCTGGAAAACCAGCATTCCCAGCAACGGGACGGTTATTAAAAACAAATTGTTTCGGTCGAAATTTATATTCCCGTTCATCTTTTTAAGGAAACCTTTCCATAACCACCAACGTTAAGTCTAACTGCGGCGAATAAGATTTGAAAACGACAGACTACCCGGGCTGCGATCAATATTTGCAACTGAAAATGAAAAATTTATCCTGCCAGGCAGTCGAATCATTAGAATACCATGTCAAACTAAGGATGAAAACAAAGGGAGGGCGACTCAACCGGCTCCGGTAGAGGCTTTTTCCAAAAAAACATCTTCCGGAAATTGAAGAGAAAAATACCGCTGAGCCCTCATTTTCATCGAGAGTGAAGGCTTGGAACCTTGAGATATTACAATATACTTAACCTGTTTATTCTGATATTTTGAAGAATCAATCGAAATCTGAAAGTCGGCATCCCCAAAAATTGCCGGAGCCTGGTCGGCCGGGCCCCCGCATTATTTGAATGGGAAAAGGACAATGGCTGATTTTTGATTCAGCGTAAGGGGCAATTATGAAATATGCAAGATTTCTGACATTAGTTTTTATCATCCTCTCCTTATTTGGCGGAATTTCCAGCCTGTCCGCTCAGGAAAAACGATCAGTTGAAGGATTGATTTACGACCTTGAAAGTCCTGAGGCGAAAGTCCGAATGGAAGCTGCAAAAGCGCTGGGAGCAAACAAAATCAGGGAGGCTGTACCTCAACTGATAAAGATGTCCTCTGACCCTGATCAAGATGTGCGTTATGAGGTGGTCAAAGCTCTCGTATATATCAACGACACCAGGGCGCTCCAGGCTTTCATTGATTTCACCAGGGATGAACAGGTCAGGGTGAAGCAACGGGCTATCGCCGGCCTGGTGAATGTTTACGCCGGGCAGGAAGGAGGATTCACCCAGGGAATGAAAGACGCTTTTACTTTCCTTAATCCCCTTGACGACGGATTCAACCCACTGGTTGTTGAACCCTACATCAAGCCCAGCGAAAAAACTGTTTCAGCCCTTGAGAATCTCTTATTCTCTCCTGACAAGGGACTCCGGAAAGACTCAGCCGTCGCCCTTGGCATCCTGAGAGCCCGAGACGCGACCCCGGCCATTACTCAGGCGCTGGAAGGAGAAAGTGATAACGGAGTGAAGGTCGAGCTCCTGAGATCTCTGCACAAAATCGGAGACCCCTCTGCGGGCCCGGCTGTAATTCCTTTCATCAAGGATCCTGACAAGGACGTACACGATGCTGCGATTATGACCGCAGGCCAGCTGAGGCTTGAGGCTGCCGTACCCAGCCTGAATGAGCTAGACCGGCTTGGGGTAGAGGAGCGCAGAACCGTTCTTGGGTTTATCCCGGTGTCGGGTGCCGATGACCTTCAGAGAAAAGTACTCGCCTCCCTGGCCTTAATCGGCGACAGGAGAAGCCAGGACATTTTTGAGGACGCACTGGATGATGAACGTT
>CAZOGT010000205.1:0-3672 GCA_964579015.1 uncultured Acidobacteriota bacterium
AGCGACGGGCATTCGGTGATCCGCGGCCTGCATTTTATTGAAGATGATCCTCCCCGGCGCCCTGATGAAAAGGAGGTGGCCGAGGAGAATCCCCCGCTTGCCGACATACTTAATCCTGATGCTGTACAGGCGTTTGTCCGGCTTGTCTACCAGAGGTTCCATGATGAATTCGGAGATTATTTCGGGGAGGTAATCAAGGCTGTTTTTACTGATGAGCCATCCTTTCTGGGCAGGAACAGCGAACCGGGAGCCCAGCCGGGTAACGCCGATATCCTCGATTTTGTCAGCGATTGGCTCGGTTATGACTTCATGCCTCATCTTCCCAAGCTGTTTTTTAATGATGAACCGGATGCGGAAAAATTCAGGAAGGATTACTTCCGGGCCCTCGAAGCACGGCTGGAAGAAACCTACTACCGGCCGATTTCGCATTGGTGCCGGGAGCACAACGTTGCTCTGACCGGGCATCCTGCTGATCCTGATGATATCGGGCACTTGAGGCATTTCCAGATACCGGGACAGGATATTGTCTGGAGGTATATCGAGCCGGGGAAACCGAGCGCCCTGGAAGGACCGCAGTCCACCCAGGCCAAATGTGCTTCATCCGCCATGATTCACCTGGGCCGAAGGAGAAATGCCAACGAATACTGCGGGGCTTATGGCCACGACTTCACATTCCGCGAAATGAAATGGCTGGCCAACTGGCTGCTGGTTCGGGGCTGCAACCTGCTCTATCCCCACGCCTTCTACTACTCCGTGCGCGGACCCCGGATTGACGAAAGGCCTCCGGACGTGGGGCCGAACAGCGTATGGTGGCCGGAGTTCAAGGCGTTCGCTGACAGTACCAGCCGGTTGTGCCGGCTTAATACCGACAGCCGGCATATATGTGAGGTGGCAATCCTGGGCCTGAACGACTATCTGCCCTGGCAGTCTGCCAGGGTGTGCTTCCAGAACCAGATAGATTTCAATTACCTGGAAGCAAGGCATCTGGTTGAAGATGCCGGGATCGATGAAAACGGGATCCGCCTGGCCGGAATGCATTACCGGGCCCTGGTTACCGAGATAGATCCCCCTGAGGTGATTAGACCGGCCGTGAGAAAGCTGGAGGAAGCAGGCCGGCTCATACGCTGGGACAAAAGCATGGGGGAGAAGATTTTACTGGATTCCCTGGCCGGAGTTATTGACAAGGACCTGACGACATCAGCCCCGGAAAAGGACTTGAGGTATCGCCATCTCTACAAAGATGGCGCCCATTTCTACATTCTTTTCAATGAGGGCGAAGAGACCATTGAGTCTGTTATTACTTTTTCCGTCAAGGGTGAACGAACATTCCTTGACCCGGAATCCGGCAGCATGTATCCGATGCGGGATTCTTCTTTGACCCTGGCTCCCCACCAGGCCACTGTTGTCATGATCAGGCCCGGTTGAGAAGCACTTTTCCCCGGGGAATCCGGCTAACCCGCATTTCTCACCAGCTTGCTGCCGCGCGGCAAACCCGGCGAGAAATGCGGGCTGGAAATATATCAATCGGGATGTTATGATAAGGACAAGAATTTAAACGATTGATTTTATTAGGATTAGATCCTGGTTCGGATTCCTGGTTGAAAGGTATTGGCAAGGATTGGTGTTATGAAGGAAGAACTGTTAAAAAGTGCGGCACGGCTGAAGCAGCCTGATTCTGACGCTGTCCAGGCGTTCAGCCGAATACAGGGCCGGTTGGCTGAAAAAGGAAGCCGGATTCTGTCCGGCCGCGAGGATCTTGAACGGCTCATTGGTGAAGGCAATTGGAGCATGGCCCAGGACAACAACCGGAACTTTGCCAGATTTATGGAATCTATCTTCTCCAATTACAATCCCGAGGTTTTCACCGAAACGGTGCTCTGGGTGTTCAGGGCTTACCGGTCACATGGTTTTCAAACGACCTATTGGGCCGCCAACCTCAATATCTGGATGGAGATGCTGGAGGAGGATTTGTCCCCGGCCGCATTCCAGGAGATTGAGCCTTTTTATGACTGGCTAATAGTCAACATCCCCGTGTTTACGCTTCTGTCGGAGGACGCGGGGCCCGGGGAGGGCCACTGACAGTTCATTTCGGGGTTAGAACAATCATGCACATGGATTCTGATTCATTGATAACCGAGGAACTCTACCGAGATTACCTCGGCTTCCTGTTGAGCGGAAACCGTTCCTCCTGCACGGGCATCGTAGAGAACCTTCTCGAGCTGGGAGTTGGTTTGAAAGATCTGTATGCCGGCCTTTTTCAAAAAAGCCTGTATGAAGTGGGAACTCTCTGGGAATCCAACAGGATTTCAGTCGCCAGAGAACACCTTGCCACAGCAATCACGGAAGGCCTTTTGAGTGTTGTTTACCCGAAGCTTTTCGAAGGTTCGAGGGATTCCGGCAAAGCTGTCATTTCCTGTTCGGTCAACGAGCATCATCAAATTGGCGGAAAAATGGTTTCCGATATTTTTGAAATGAATGGGTGGCAAGGTTATTTTCTGGGAGCCAGCACCCCTGAAGAGGAGTTGATTCGGTTTGTTGATGAAGTGGATCCAGACCTTCTTGGACTCTCACTCAGTGTCTATTTTAATTATCCAGCCCTTGAGAGATGTATCAGGGCCGTTCGTTCAGAGTTTGCCAGCCTGGACATACTGGTTGGAGGTCAGGCCTTCTCCTGGGGGGGGACTGATTCCCTGCGCAAGTTGAACTCCGTTGAATACGTTTCTTCTCTTGATGAACTCGAGAGGCTGATCAAGAAGGAATGAAATGACCAGATGGCTCGATTTGCCCGAACTGTCCGAACAGTACATTTTCGAAACTGCTCCCCTGGTTTTTTTGCTGCTTTCGTCGAACGGAAAGATTGTTAGGGCCAACAGGTTTGCCGAGGCTTTTTGCGGAAGCAACCCTGAAGGGTGTGCACTGGAGGATTTGATAATCGATTTTACCGGAGAATTGGATCTGCAAAAACTCTATGCCGATCCTGGTAAAGAGTATCTCCTCAGTGTCAATCGAAAAGGCAGCGACCCGGAAAGTCTTCATTTCACATTTGCGCGGGTTAAGGATGGAATTGCTGTATTTGGGAGGTTGGACGTAAATGAAATTGATTTAATGCGAAGAGAAGTGTTGAGCCTGAACTCCGAGTTGAGCAATTTGACTCGCCAGCTGCACCAGAAAAATGCTCAATTAGGTCTCCTTAACGCACAGAAAAACCAGTTTCTTGGAATGGCCGCTCATGACTTGCGAAAGCCGATAGGTCTGATAACGACCTATTCTGAATTTCTGATCGAAGAAGCCTCGGACGTTCTTGATGATGAACACCTGGATTTTCTGCACACAGTTCATTCGTCAGCATTTTCAATGAAGAGGCTGGTAGACGATTTTCTTGATGTGAGCGCCATTGAAGCCGGCAGGTTCAACATTGATCTCCAATTCTCCGATATAAGGGAGGTGCTTGCGAACTGCTTGAGGATGATGAATATTCTGGCGGCAAAGAAAGGGGTCCAGATTCAGGTCCTGGGGGATCATGCGGGCCGATCCATCATGATGGATGCTCCGAAAATCGAGCAGGTTATGGCTAACCTTGTATCCAATGCGGTTGAGCATACTGAGCCCGGGTCATCTGTCTCGATTTTCATTTCATCCAGCGAGGAGGAACTGGTGGTTGAGGTGAAAGAC
>CAZOGT010000205.1:3682-5700 GCA_964579015.1 uncultured Acidobacteriota bacterium
CCAGAAGGTGAAATGGAGCATCTCTTTAAAGCATTCGAAAGAACAAGTGTCAAAAAATCCGGCAAGGTCAAGAGTACAGGTCTCGGACTGGCAATATCCCGAAAGATAATTGAGGCTCATGGGGGCAGGATATCTGCGGAGAGTACCCCGGGTGAGGGAACTACATTTTCATTCAGTTTGCCTTACAATTAGGAGGCAACTATGCAGGAGGCCATCATGAATAACGATATCAAAGTGCTGGTAGTAGATGACGACCCGGATGTTTTGTTTGCTACCTCCAGAATTGTCAAGAAAGAAGGCTTCCAGGTTTTTACGGCTTCCGATGGAAGGGAATGCCTGGAATCTGCCGGCAAGAATAAGCCTGACCTGATTCTGCTTGACGTAATGCTTCCTGATGCCAACGGCATAGATCTCTGTGGGAAGATTAAGAAGGATCCTGAACTGGGGTCGGCCTTTGTTGTTTTGATCTCAGGGTCGAAGACTGAATCCGATGAACAGGCTGAAGGGCTCGATGCCGGAGCCGATGGTTATATAGCGAGACCGATATCTAATAGAGAACTAAGGTCCAGGATTCATTCAATGGTGAGGATCCTGTCTGCAGAGAGGGAAAGAGACCGCTTGATCGGGGAACTGCAGGAGGCCCTTTCAGCAATACGGCAGCTGCAGGGCCTATTGCCGATCTGTTCAAGCTGTAAAAAGATCAGGGATGACAAGGGCTACTGGGTTAAGCTCGAAAACTATATTTCCGATCATTCAGAGGCTACTTTTACCCATGGTCTCTGCCAGGAATGTGCCGATAAGTATCTCAGCGATTCCCAGGATTGAATGACCCGGAAAGAGATTATCGATTGACATGCTTTATTCTACCCGCCCGCCTGAATGACAGCGGACAGAGGACTATCGGGCCAGGTGTTACCTCCCTTTTCAATCAAATGTAGCCTTGCGAATTGCATTCCCATGCTGTAAGCCTTACTTACTTTTTCCAGTCACAGTACAATGGGATGATCAT
Source organism: uncultured Acidobacteriota bacterium (assembly GCA_964579015.1). Classification (GTDB taxonomy): domain Bacteria; phylum Acidobacteriota; class UBA6911; order RPQK01; family JAPXNP01. The sequence goes on from CAZOGT010000205.1 coordinate 4,692, forward strand.
GAAACTGATCGCCGATCTCCACATCCATTCCCATTTTTCCATAGCCACCAGCAGGCAGCTGGTTCCCGAGTACCTCGACCTGTGGGCCAGGATCAAGGGGATAAATGTCGTGGGAACCGGGGATTTTACCCACCCATCCTGGATTGACGAGCTGGAGGAAAAACTGGAGCCTGCTGAAGAGGGCCTTTACAAGCTGCGCAGGGAATTCCGCATCGGAGATGAATGGGGGCTGCACGAAGGCTTCGGGGACCCGGTAAGGTTTCTTCTTTCTGCCGAGATCAGCAATATTTACAAATGGGGAGGCAAGGTCAGGAAGGTCCATAACGTGGTTTTAGCCCCTGGTTTTGATGCGGTCAGGAAGATTCAGGCGGCCCTGGGAAGGCGGAAGTTCAACATAACCTCCGACGGCAGGCCGATTCTTGGCCTGGACAGCCGCGATTTGCTGGAAATGATCCTGGAGGTTTCCGACAGGGCGGTGTTCATACCTGCCCACATCTGGACCCCCTGGTTCTCGGCACTGGGGGCCAAATCAGGGTTCAACACCATCGAGGAATGCTACAGGGACCTTTCTTCCCACATCCATGCAGTGGAGACCGGGCTTTCCAGTGACCCGGCCATGAACTGGATGTGCGGGTTCCTGGACAAATATACCCTGGTTTCAAATTCCGACGCCCACTCACCGGAAAAACTGGGCCGGGAAGGGAATATCCTCGATACCGGGCTTTCCTACGATTCCGTTACCGGGGCGATCGAGTCAGGGAACCGGGATGAATTCCTGGGTACCATCGAGTTTTTCCCCCAGGAAGGGAAGTATCATTATGACGGGCACCGCAAGTGCGGAATCTGCTGGGACCCCCTCGAAAATCTCCGGCACCGTGGCATCTGCCCGGGCATCGTAAAACCGTTTACCATGGGGGTGATGATCCGGAACGCCCAGTTGTCCTACCGGGATGAAATCACGGAACGCCGGGGGAGGGCCTCTTTCCATTCAATCATCCCCCTCAAGGAG
>CAZOGT010000206.1:0-5688 GCA_964579015.1 uncultured Acidobacteriota bacterium
CGGCCTCAGGCCTCCCGATCCTGCTCACTGTTTCCCTGACTTCGGGATAGGCCATGATGACCTTTTCCATCTCCATTACCATTTCCGTGGATCTTTCGAGGGAAATCGATGGTGCCATGGTGACCCCGATGAAGATGGATCCTTCCTCCAGGGTGGGGATGAACTCAGTCCCGATAAAAGGGATTGTGACAAGGCTGGTCACGAGGAGGACCAGGGCGGTACCTATCACAATTTTCCTGGAATTCCAGGCCTTCCCCAGCAGGGGGCTGTAGACGGCCTGCATTTTTTTCATGAAAGCCGGCTCCCGCACGCTTTTCCCCTTCATCAGGAGTGAAGCCAGGACCGGGGCAATGATTACCGAGTAGGCCAGGGACCCCAGAAGGGCGAAGGTAATGGTGAAGGCCAGGGGCTTGAACATTTTCCCCTCTGTACCTTCCAGGGTAAAAATGGGAAGGAATACCGCAATGATGATTAAGATTGAGAAGACAATGGGCCGTGATACTTCACCTGCAGCCCTGTTTACAGTCTCCCCGATGGTTTTCCCCTCTGAATTTTCAAGGTGCCGGAAAATGTTTTCAACCATCACGATTGACCCGTCCCCCAGCATTCCGATGGCAATGGCTATGCCCCCGAGGGACATCAGGTTGGCGGAAATCGAAAACCTGTCCATGAACAGCACCGCGACCAGGGCGCAGACCGGAAGTGAGAGGGAGACTATCAGGGCGCTTCTCCAGTTGCAGAGGAAGACAAAAAGCACGCCTATGACCAGGAACGCCCCAATCAACAGGGCTTTTTTCACGGTCCCGGTGGCATTCCTCACCAGCTCAGCCTGCTCGTAATAGGTATGGAGCGAGACACCCGCAGGAAGGGCTGCCTGGACTTCCTCCACCTTGCCGTAGAGCCTGTCGATGACCTCGGACGTATTCTCCCCGTACAGCTTGAGGACTATCCCGGAAACCACCTCCTCCTCCCCGTTGTGGGTCACCGCCCCCCTCCTGATCTCGTTTCCGAACTGGACTTCCCCCAGGTCCGACAGGATTACGGGCGTGCCTTCGATGACCTTGACCGGAATAGTGCCCAGCTCCTCCAGGGTCTTGAGAAAACCGATGCCCCTGACCCGGAACTCCTCGGAGCCGATCACCTGGAACTGGCCTCCCGTATTCCTGTTTCCGTTGCGGATGGCCGTGACAATGTCCTCCAGTACAAGCCCGTATTTATGGAGGGCTTCCGGGTTGATTCTTACCTGGTACTGGAGGACGTGACCGCCCATGGAGAGTACCTTGGTGACACCGGGCACGGTCTGCAGCTGCAGCTTTACAACCCAGTCGTTCAGTTCCCGCAGCCAGGTGTTTAGCTCCTTCCCGCCGGTGTCGGCAATCAACGGGTCCGCCGTCAGGTAATAGATGAATATCTGGCCGAGCCCTGTTGATATGGGCCCCAGGGCAGGGGGTTCGCGCAGGTCGGGGAGCGCGGCCATGGCGCTGGTAAGCCTTTCCGAGACCAGCTGGCGGGCGAAATAGATGTCCATATCGTCATTAAAGTAGATATAGACAATGGACAACCCGAAAGCCGAAGTCGACTTGATCTGCGTGATTCCCGGCAGGCCGCTCATGGTGGTCTCAATGGGATAGGTAATGAGGCGTTCAATTTCCTCCGGAGCCATGCCGTGAGCTTCAGTGAATACGGGGACCATGACCGGGGAGATGTCGGGGAAGGCGTCCACCGGCATCTGGTTGTACCTGTAGGTTCCAGCCCCGATAACGGCCAGGAGCAGGAGAACCACAATTCCCGGAAACCTGACTGCTGATTCTGTAATTCTGGTAATCATTGAGTTGTCCTGCTTTCTAGTGCCCGTGTCCGGCGTGGGGGTCCAGGGCCCCTGTTACCATGATTGATTTCAGCTCAAATGCCCCTTCCGCGACATATTGCATTCCAGGCTGGAGGCCGGAAATGATCTCAATACTCTCACTGTCGCTGAGGCCGGTTATAACCGGAATGGTGATGAACCCCCCTGCTTCGGGAACGAAAACCACTTCTTCTCCATCCAGGACCTGGAGGGATGCCCTGGGAATCACCAGGCTCCGTTCAGCCTCCGGCTGGTCTACAAATCCCCTGATGAAGAGGCCGGGCTTCCATTTTCCGGAACGGTTATTTACCACCACCCTGATCTCTGCGGTCCTGGTCTCCCCGCTCACCAGGGGCCCGACTACCGACACGGTCCCGGTCGTAGTTTCCCCCGCTTCGTTTACAACCCTCACCTGCTGTCCGGCTTCCACCAGTGCCAGGTCCCGGGAGGGGGCCTGGAGGCAGGCCCAGACCTGTCGGAGTTCGGCCATGGTGAAAATGGTAGTGTCGGCGTCTACCTTTTCCCCGGGGCCGACACTTCGCTCGATAATATTCCCGTCCCGGGGTGCCCTGACCAGGACCCTGGTCAAATCCTGTCCCCGGTAGTCGGCTTCCGCTGCTCCTGAGCCGGGCGTCACACTTCTTGAGAATTTCAGGATTTCCTCTTCAGTCAGCCCGAGGATGCCCAGCTGCCTCTCCGCAGCCTTCATGGAGAAGAGGCTTGCCTGGTAGGTTTCCGAGAGGGACATCATTTCCTGTTCCAGGGAGAAGATGGTGTTTGCCAGCCGGGCCAGGTATTCCGCCCGGCTCCGTTCAAACGCCCCCTGGGCTTCCAGGAAATCCTTCTGACTGGAAATCCGCTTTTCAAACAGGGTTTTCCGGCGCTCAAACGACTTTTTGGTTACTGAAAGATCGGCATAGGCCCTGATCAGGCCGCTTCCGTAGTCCGACATGTCACCGAAGTCCTCCTTCTCGAGTTCTCCGAGAGGCGGTTCAGACTCCAGGAACCTGATAAGTTCATGGGTGTTTTCCTGGATTACCTTGAAACGTTCCAGGTCTGCCCTGTTGAAACGGGCTTCTCTCCCGGCATCCAGGAACGAGGCTTTCACTTCCCCGATCACCGGGCTTTCCATTACTGCCAGAACCTGGCCTTTCTCCACCCGGTCTCCCATCGTGACCAGTACCTCATTGATGACGCCTGAAACCCTGGGAATCAGCTGGATGAAGCTGTCCTGGTTCACCCTGATCTCACCCGGAAAAGCAAGCTGTTTGTGGAGAGTTCCTGGAGCGGCATCAGCCAGCCGGATGTTTATTCTATCAGCCTGTTGCTCGGTCAGTTTCAGGCCGGCAAAGGGAGCATGATCTGCACCAGGCTCGTGGGCGTGGCCCTCGTGCCCGCCCTCCAATGACGGGATGCCGTCCCGGTGATCTCCCGCCGGGTTGAGATTGTCATCATTCCGGCTGCATCCCACGGAGATCAGCACAGACAAAAGGAGAGCCGTGATAAGGACGATTCCATTCTTGTTCAAGTATTCTTTAAGCATAGTTACAAACCTTGAAGATCAGATTATGTTTTCCAGCGGGGTTCCGGTAAGGCCTTCGAGCTGGGCTTTCAGGGCAAAGAAGCGGTCGGTCAGCATGGCCCGGCGGCGGGTTGCCTCCAGCAGCTGCCTTTGGGCATCGATTACGGACATGTATTCTTCCTCCCCCAGGCGGAAGGCCTCGGACACCGCATCGAAGGCCTTTTCGGCGGCCGGGAGCATGGTATTGTTGAGAGAAACCAGTTCCGCCCGGACCGCTGTCAGGTCCAGGAAAATATCAGCGGCCTGGTTCTTCAGCTGGAGCAATGCGAACTGTTCCCTTTTTTCGGCTATTCTGGCCCCGGCCAGCGCCGCCTTGATTTCCCCCTGGTTCCGGTCCAGAAGGGGAATCGGGACCCTCAGTTCCACGTAGTAGGAGTGCTCCCTGCTCTCCCTGAATTTCTGGTAGCCTCCGCCTATTTCCACGTCCGGCCATGCTATTGATGTAGCCAGGTCCAGCTCAGCCATGCTGCGCATTTTTTCAGCTTCCCATTTCCTGGCCATGGGATGATTCTCCAGGTGTTTCAGCAGGCTGTCCAGGGGAGGTATTTCGGAAATCTCCCCGAAATTTCCCGTGACGGAAGTGAATTCCGGGCGGAAGCTGTTCCAGGTGGAGGCAAGTTCCAGGCGTGACTTCTGCAGGGACTGCTCCGCCTGCAGCAGGGAGTTCTCTGCTGAGGCGACCTCCACGGCTGCCCGGTCTTCGAGGAGCGGGGAAACCTCCCCGGCACTGACCAGTTCGGAAATAATCGAGAAGGAGTTTTTTACCAGTTCCAGGTTCTTTTGCTGGATGGCAAGGGTCTGCTGGGCCGTGAAGACCCTGACGAATCTGGATTTGACCATGGTTTCGACGGCGCGCCGCTTTTCTTCCAGTTCTGACCTGGCTACAGCCGTTTTCTGCCTGGCCGCCTCGATCCGCTTGCCCGGCTTGTTTCCAAGTTCGAATTCCTGGCTGATGCCGAGGCGGGTCTCCAGTGCCCGGATTCCCTCATGGGCGCCGTTTCCCCCGAATTCACCAGCCTCCATGGCCAGGGCGGGATTGCGCCATTTTCCGGCCTGTTCCTCGAGGGAGATATTCCTTTCAACCTCGATAACGTGGGCGGCCAGGTCCGGTTCACTGGAATAGGCTGCCTGCAGGGCATCTTCCAGGGAGATCTCGCCGGCCGGGGAAAGGGAGGATTGACTGGTCCTCTCGGCGGCGTGTTGCTCTCCCGCGACCGGGAAGGCGGAACCGTTCCCGATGGTAAGCAGGATGACTATTGATTTAAAAAAAATTCCGTTTAATCTCATGGTAAAAAATCCCGGGAAGAATCATCTGGTTGTCCAAACCGATCAAAGTGACGACAGGGAGAAATACCTGGTTTGTGGTTTCCGGGGAATGCCGGAGAATGGGTGAAGTAACCTCCGCGTGAAGCCCTGACGTGGTATCCCGGCCGGGATCTGAAACCGGCCGGTTTTTAGGGTGGGAGATGCCTTTGCCCGGCAAGCCCGGAATCCTCCAGGCCCGGAACTCACAGCAGGAGTATTGAAAAAGGATCAGGTCCGGAAGGTCTGATTCCGGGACCGTGGCACTGGCGAATGATTTTCTGGGGGTGCCGGCCCGGTCCTGACAGAACGGTAATCTCCGGGAAGGGGGCGGGGAATGCTTTCAGGCCCTCCTGCTCGGGGACACCGGAGGCCTTGCAGGGAGCTGTGAATTTATGATGGTCAATGCAGATGTGGATTTCGCTGCCATGGTCCCCGTGCCCGCAGCTTGACCCGGAATGAGAGGTAGAGGAGGAATGGCCCGGGATCCGGCTCCAGCCCGCGGTGCCGTGTTCGGCCAGGGCTATCAGCCAGGTCCCGTCTTCATCCTTCCTTACTGACATGTCCTGCCCCATGAACACCAGGCTGGACACCAGGAAATAGAATACGAACACCAGCGTGACAGGCCTTATTGCATTTTTCATAATCAACAGGTTATGGAACAGATTCTATCATGGTGCGGCCGGGCCGCGAATCTGGAACTGTCAGGATTGTATCAGCTGATCATCCGGGATCAAAAGGATTTCACGATTTTCTTCAGCAGGTTTCTTATTATGTATTCGTTGCATTTGCTTCGGAATCCCCCTGCTTATAAGGGATCACCAGTACCGGGCACCTGGCATGGAGCACGATTTTTTCAGTCACGTTCCCGAAGAAAGCCTTGCCCAGGCCGGTAAATCCGTGCCTGCCCATCACTATCAGGTCGGCATTTATTTCACCGGCATAATAGAGGATGGCC
>CAZOGT010000207.1:0-5686 GCA_964579015.1 uncultured Acidobacteriota bacterium
AATCGGCATTTCGGGTATTGTGACCATGCTGGTCACCATTGATTCCCTGCCGGCCTTCGCCACTTTTGCCCAGCGTATGGCTACCGGTTTGGATAGTTTTGCCTTATTGGCGATTCCCTTCTTTATTCTGGCCGGAAACATCATGAACAGAGGAGGCATCGCCCATCGTCTGATCGATTTTGCCAAGGTGCTGGTTGGCGGCCTGACCGGTGGACTGGCATATGTGAATGTAATCGCCAATATGCTTTTTGGCGCTATTTCAGGATCTGCGGCTGCCTCCGCATCTGCCATTGGCAGCATCATGGGCCCGGAAATGAAAAAGGAAGGTTACAACAACAACTTCAGCGCTGCGGTGAATATCAGCTCGGCAACTACCGGATTGTCGATTCCTCCAAGTAATGTGCTGATCGTCTATTCCCTTGCCAGCGGTGGCGCCTCTATCACTTCCCTCTTTTTAGCAGGATATATCCCCGGAATATTGACCGGGCTGGCCATAATGATTACGGCCATGTCGATACTTATCCTTAAAACCGAAGGAATCCCCGGCGTTTTTAAAGCTTTACTGAAACTTGCGGTTATCGGCGTTTTTCTATTCCTGTTTGTTTATGGGCTCATGTGGGCTCATGCCAATTTGGCGACAGGAATTTACACCACCATCTGGATTATTCTTCTTTTGGCATTTATTGCATACGGCCTTGTTAAGACGATCAAAAATATAGAGAGGAGCCGTGCCGGTTTCAAAAAATTTGTCGATGCAATACCAAGCCTGTTGTTGCTCGTGATCGTGATCGGTGGTATCGTTGCCGGTTTTTTTACAGCTACCGAAGCTTCGGCAGTTGCGGTGTTGTATGCTTTGATACTGGCTATGGTCTATAAGGAAGTTAAAGTACCGGATATACCTGATATTCTCGTGAACTCAGTAAAGACCACGGGTATCGTAATGCTGCTGGTCGCAACATGTATGGGACTTTCCTGGATCATGGCGTATGAAAATATACCGCAAAATGTAAGCGCCGGTTTGTTGAGCATCAGCGACAACCCATTGGTTATCCTGCTGATCATAAACCTGATCCTGCTTTTCGTTGGTGTTTTTATGGATATGACACCGGCAGTACTGATTTTCACCCCAATCTTCCTGCCGATTGTGCAGGATCAACTCGGTCTGTCACCAATACATTTCGGTATTATCATGGTGCTCAATTTAAGTGTCGGCCTCTGTACCCCTCCGGTAGGCTCTGTCCTGTTTATCGGCTGCAGCGTTGCCAAGGTGAGAATTGAAACAGTGATAAAACCTCTATTGCCCATGTTTGTCGCAATGATTATTGTGTTGTTGCTCGTCACTTTTATTCCTTCACTTTCACTGTGGCTGCCTGAATTTTTTGGATTCTAAAGAAAAGCCCGCCGGGTTTAATGAAAAAACAGTCCTTTTTTTTGGCGGGCTGACTTCCAGGTTTATATCCCGAAATCCTTCTCACCCGCAAAAATGGGGGAACTCTTCCGAATTCTGCCGGTTGAAGGCAATGTTAGGAATAACGTACAATATACGGACTACCATAATTAAAAAATACCCCTGGCAATTATTTTGAGGGGCTTTATATCGTAAACAGGAGGATTCATGGGTGAAGCACAGGGTCTTACCGCCAACATGGAGGACTACCTCGAAGCTATCTACAATGTGGTTCAGAAAAATGGAGCCGCGTTACCCAGAGACATTGGCAATATTCTGAATGTCGGCCGCTCAAGTGTTTCAGGAGCCCTTAAAACACTGCGTTCCAAGGGATTGATTCGACATGAGTCCTACGGAGTGGTAACCCTTACAGAAAGGGGAGAAACCATTGCCCGGGAGGTCAATCGGAGGCATGAGGCGCTCAAGGAGTTTTTTGTCAGAATCCTCGATATCGATGATGATCTGGCTGACAGGACAGCCTGCTCCCTGGAACATACGGTTGGGGACAAGGTAATGGCCCGTTTAGTGGGTTTTGTAAGGTATTCGGATCATTGTCCTCCGGAAGTGGCTGAATGGCTTGAAGGCTTTGATAGTTATTGTGAAATGAATTGCCGTGGAGCAAAATTTTTCTGGTCTGATGAATCACCTGGAGAAGACAGCAGCCTGAATCAGTTGGAGATCGACGCCCTCGAAGCAGCGGCCAGGGAGTTCCCGAAAACCCTTAAAGATCTGCGTCCAGGCAGGGAAGCACTGATCACCAAAGTAGATGTGAGCGGGAATTTGCGAGGCAGGTTGCTTGATATGGGGATCACCAGGGGATCTTCAGTCAAGGTTAACAAGGTTGCTCCGCTCGGCGACCCGATCGAAATAAGAATCAGGGGATACAACCTGACGCTGCGGAAAGAAGAAGCCGAAAGAATAGCGGTGGAGCCCCTCTAGCCTGGTAACCGGTAAATTGATTCGGGAGTGTTGCAGACCGGGTTTTCCCCGTGACAAGGAAGTCTCCGAAGAGCCCTAAGCTATGAAATACAGGAGTTGCCCTTCAAAAAACCATTTCACCAGGGGTTGTGAGGGCTGTGCACTGAGCAGTGCGGCGGCACATCCGGAGTCAGAGCCCAAGGGCACTCTGAACGTATCCCTCGTGGGCAACCCGAATACCGGGAAGACGACCCTGTTCAACCTGCTTACCGGTACGCAGCATCATGTCGGCAATTATCCGGGGGTTACCATTGACAAGGTCATTGGCAGATGTGATGCCGGCAGCAAATATCTGGAGATAGTTGACCTGCCGGGAACCTACAGCCTTTCCCCCTACTCACTCGAAGAAATCGTAGTCAGGAAGCACCTGCTGGAAGAATCTCCGGATGTGCTGGTACTTGTCGTGGATGCTTCCAATCTCAGGAGAAATTTGTATCTGGCCCTCCAGCTTCTTGAACTTGGAATGCCGCTGGTAATTGCCCTGAACATGACTGATGTAGCTCGACAAAACGGGATCATTATCGATGCTTCGCTGCTGGAAAAGTTGATCGGAATCCCGGTCGTCCCGCTAATTGCCAGGACCGGCTTTGGTCAAAGGGCTCTTTTGAGAAGAATTATTGAAACCGCGGAATCCAGTGATGCCGGGGTGTTACGCAGGCTGTCAGAACATCCTGTTGTCGGCTATGGGGATAAGCTCGAAACAGAGATTTCGCTGCTTGTCGAGGAAATCAGGAAAAGCAATATCTCCTATCACAACGCACCGAGGCGCTGGCTTGCCATCAAGCTTCTGGAGTCCGACCAGGGAGTTTTAGCACATATTGATGGCGGACACCTCTCGGACATGGCGGCAGAGGCAATCAGGAGAGTGGATGATGAGTTAAATGATATCCCTGAAGCCGTCTTCGCCGAGATGAGGTATAAATGGATTGAAGACATTTGCGGAAAAGCCGTGCTTTTCACCAGTGAATCCATTGCCTCCTTTTCTGATAAAGTGGACTCAGTCCTCACCAACAGGCTCATGGGCATCCCCATATTCCTGGGATTAATGTACCTTGTTTTTCACCTCACCTTTCTCCTCGGAGACCCTCCCGTCAAGTGGATAGAAGCGGGATTCGACTACCTGGGGACAGTGATTTCCTCTTTCTGGGAAACCGGATCCGACAGTAAGCTGCGAAGCCTGCTGGTGGATGGAGTGATTGGAGGAGTTGGGGGGGTAATTGTTTTTCTGCCGAACATCGTTCTCATTTTTATGGCAATAGCGATTCTTGAGGAGAGCGGCTACATGGCGAGAGCCGCTTTCTTGATGGATCGTATTATGAATAAATTCGGACTCCACGGAAAGAGTTTCATTCCCATGCTTCTCGGCTTTGGCTGCAATGTGCCCGCGATAATGGCGACCAGGTCCATGGAAGACCGGACGGCACAAAGGATCACAATGCTGGTTATTCCCTTGATGAGCTGTGGCGCCCGGCTGCCGATCTATGCCCTTATCATTCCCGCGTTTTTCCCTGTAGCCTGGCGCGGCTTAACGCTTTTAAGCATATATCTTATCGGCATCATTCTTGCCATGATTGCTGCCAAAATTCTACGGCTGACCCTCTACAAGAGTGCTCCTCCTTCCTTTGTGATGGAATTGCCTACATACAGGATTCCATCCCTGAAGAGCGTCTCCAAACAAATGGGGAGGCAGTCCTGGTATTATCTGCAGAAAGCCGGAACCGTGATCCTTGGGGCTTCAATTCTGTTCTGGTTTTTAGGACAGTTTCCCGGGATTCCGGATGACCAGGCAAAAGAATTTGAAAACAGGAGGGCTTCAATAAGCCTTTCCTATGGTGCGGAGGAAGGTATCAGAGCAGCGCAACTGGGGCAGCTGGACCAGGAAGAAGCCCAGGTGGCACTGGAAAATTCAGTGCTGGGCAAGGTTGGCCGGGGACTGGAGTTTTTCCTCTCACCTTGCGGATTTGACTGGAAAGTTTCGACTGCTTTGGTGGGCGCAATCGTTGCAAAAGAGATTTTTGTCGCCCAGCTGGGTGTCATTTACTCATTAGGTTCTCAAGGGGGCGCGGACGACGATACCCTCAGGGAAAAATTACAGGCTGCCTATACCCCTTTGCAGGCATTCTGCATTATGCTTTTCTGCCTGATAGCTTTCCCCTGTGTCGCAACTGTGGCAGTAACAAAGCGGGAGAGCGGCTCATGGATTTTTGCCATGTTCCAGTTGTTCAGCCTTACCTTCCTTGCCTGGCTGCTGACCACGGCTGTGTACCAGTTGGGGAGTCTTTTCTGACAATTGTTTCATAAATCAAGAGTTTGTTTTGTCCTGCTTTTTTCCGGGCATGTCTTTCAAATTCCTGATAATCACACCAGCGTGCAGGAGTGGATGCAACACTGTCCCCTGGGAAATTAACACTGTCCCCTGTACCTTTACGTGGGCGCAGGGAGGAAAAGGGGCTTTCGCCGGCTTTGATATTCACCGGCGATGTGATAAAAGGTACTGATTGTGGAGTTTCAGCATAATTACAGGGTAATCAGAACGCACATATCAAGGCGCCCAAGGGCAAACAGTTTTCTCGTGGCCCTGATCGGGGTACTTTTAATGTTCGTTGTCTCACTCTATTCCTGGCAGGATGGGGGAAGGACAATGGAGGCTTACAAAGGCGATTCCATTGCCATTTTCAAGGATGGCGAGTTTATAAGGCTATTCACATCCATTCTGCTGCATGCTCATCTTAAACATCTGATTTCCAATGCAATTTTCTTTCTTTTCTTCAGCTATCTTTTGTATGGTTACTTTGGCTTTTGGGTTTATCCGGTTCTGGCTGTTTTACTGGGAGGGCTGGTTAACTATTTGACCCTTTTAACCTACCCCGAAGGGGTCAGCATCCTTGGGGCCTCCGGGGTCGTTTACCTTATGGCGGGATTCTGGTTTACCTCATATGTCTTTATCGAGCGCAGCAGGTCGGTAAACAAAAGGATTCTGCACGTGATGGGTGTCAGTTTAATACTCCTCATACCTTCCGCGGTCAGTCCTGAAGTGAGTTACAGCAGTCACATGATCGGTTTTGCCGCAGGCGTCGCATCCGGACTTGTCTATTATTTCCGGAACCGGGAAAGGCTCAGGGCGAGGGAGGTCAGAGTCCCTGAACATGACGAGGACCTGCCTCCTGACAGGTTTGAGCGTAACGAAAGCATAACAGCAGAGGAGGATGAGAAGCCCTGGATCATGTAGAGTGATCATCTGCTCGAACCCGTTACAGGGAC
>CAZOGT010000208.1:0-4014 GCA_964579015.1 uncultured Acidobacteriota bacterium
GACACTGCTGACCGCTTCCTCCAGATTCTCCTGGGCGTTGTAGAATGGCAGCACTATGGAAATCAAGGGACTTTTCATCTTTTGGCCCATTTCATTCAAACGGAACACGCTACGGCTCAATAATCAAGTTCATGCATCCTGTGGCGAAAATAACCGGCAACAGCGTCATCGCCAAAAGATGAAACAAATTTTTCCCACAGGGCAAAATCCCCTTCCAGCCCGGCTGCACCGAGGATCCCGCTCAGGTATTCCATCATGTAACTGAGATTCCTGTTTTCTTTAAGCCTTACCTTATCCAGGCCCATCTCATCATGGATCAGGTCAGCGGCAGCTAGCAGCACCTCCCTGTCAGAAATGCCGTTGTGCAGGAGCCATAGCAAGTGCCCGACATGGAAAATCCTGAAATCCTGCCTGAAATCCTCCAGGCCGAAATCTTCAATCCTCCTGGAAATGATATCCCAGAGCCTCCGGTAGCGATGGACTTTTTCGAGGCTGAGAGGCGACTGGGTTACGCTTCCCTTCCTGATCCGGTAGGTAACTACTATATCCCTCAGATAAAAAACCTTTTCGGCATACTTATACAAAAACGGAATAACCGACAGGTCCTCATACTCCCCGGCAGGAAAAGAAATTCCACTGTTCCTGTACATCTTCAAGTCGATCAGCATTCCCCACGGCCTTACCGGCAGGAAGCTTCCCTCGTCAATGTTCAATGACCGGCGCATGGCCTCAGTTCCTTCTATCAGGCCGAAGCATTCTTCCCGGCCCGAATCCCTGTTTCGGTCATAATCCCCGTAATTGCCCTGTTCACCAATCTGGTTGCAGCTGCCGATAACCAGGCCGACCTTCTTGCGCCCGGCAGTTTCCATCAACAGCCGCAAAGAGCGTCTCCTCAGAATATCATCGGAATCGAGGAAAAAAAGGTATTCGCCCGCGGCACTGTCAGCACCGGTGTTGCGGGCCGGGCCCGCGCCCCGGTTCCTGCTGTGATGCAGGATTCGGATTCTGGAATCTTTTTCCGCCATCTGTTCAGCGATCCGGCAGGACCCGTCAGTGGAGCAGTCATTTACCAGGATAAGCTCAAGATTGGGATAGTCATCAGACAGGACACTGGAAGCGGATGCCTCCAGGTTTTTCTCGGCATTGTAAAAGGGAAGGACCACGGAAATGAGGGGGTCTTTCTCCTCGCTCCGGGCAGTGCCTGATCCTGATCCAGGGATAAATACCCTGGCTTTTTTGGCGGGAGCCCGCCCGGGGTCAAGATCCACCGGAGCGCAGCCCAGGATTCGGGACAGGGCTTCCAGGCTCTCCCGGGTGACCCTTTCCGCTATCTCCCGGCTCGACCCGGCAAGGTCCTGTAAAAGGGTGGGGTCTTTCAACAATTCTTCCAGCAGCGGCACCATTTCCCGGATTGAGGCTGCCTTGTGAAATCTGCTGGAGGAATCCAGCCCATCGGCGGCTGCCAGGGTACTTACCACCGGGAGGCCAAAATACATCGGTTCAATGGTCTTGATCTTTAGTCCGGTGCCCCCTTTCTCCGGATTTATAATCAGGTCGGCCTCGGCGAACACCTCCTCCAGTCTTTCAACCTTTCCCTTCACGCTGATACTTTGATCTTCCAGGATCTTATGTTCCCGAAAAACGGAAAGATCTTCGCAGACTCCCCCGGCTATAGTCACTGAACTGTTGGCAGAGAGAAATTCCGAGCCTGCCCTGGACAGCAGGAACTCCAGCAGGCACTCCCGGTTTACCCAGGTGTCGGAGCCGATATAACCTATTCTTAATGTTCCATCAAAGTGCCGGCCCGGGAACTCAGCAGGGGGTATTACGGGGGGTACGCAGGCCACCTCCCTTTTGCCCTGGGTGAGTTTCCGGAAATAAAGCGCTTCTTCTTTCTTGATGGCGGCAATTACGTCGGCCCGGAGGCACGCCTTTCGTTCCCCCTCACGGGTAATGGAAACCCACCCGGCCTTTGAATAACCCTGTTCCAGCATTCTCCGGTTCCTGTCGGCAAAGCTGTCAGGTGAGATCAGGACCTTCCTGGTTTCAGGAGGCAGGATCGTAAAAACTGCAGTATAAAAGGGATATACCACAAAGGCCGCCTCAAAATCATACTGGTCCGCCAGGGATCCGACCTCCCTCAAAACCTCCCTGCCGCACCAGTCATCCAGGTCAATATTCAGCCCGTTCGCATTTTTTCCGGACAGAAGCGAAGTGACCGGTATTTCGTGGTAATGCCTGAATTTTGCAGCAGCCATGGAACGGGATTCAGGAGGAGTATCCCGCAAATCCTGCTGATAGTAGACCAGGTGTACTTCATGCCCTGTCTTTTTCAGGGACTCCAGCCAAAGCCGCATGTAGGCTCCCTGGCCCTCATCCTTATACGGATGGAATCCCGTGAAAAAGAGTACATGTTTGCGGCCGTCGGATATCTTGATCCGTCGTCCCTGGAAACTCCGGAGGCTCTTTTTCAGCATGCCGGGGGTTACCAGGCTTGAAGGAGTCTCTTTGCTAACCCAGATTCTGCACTTTTCCCGGAGATTGCCATGTTCAAACCGATCATAATACTGGAAGCATGACACCCGGTCAGCAAGCCCGTTCTTCTCTACATAATTCCAAATACTGAAATCTATTTTTTCGTCTCTTTTACAGATAAGCAACAGGGTGGCTTCAGGATCTTCAAGGCCCTCGAAAGCCTTAAGCATATCCAGGGGATCGAGCCTGGATATCCATGTTGTTTCACATCCGACGCTGTACCTGAAGTCCAATGTTCTCCTTTCCCCGGCTTTCAAGATGATTAAAGCTCTACCGCCACCCCGGCACTGGTATTCTACGCCCGCCGGCTGAACGGGCCTCGTAAAATGCAGGCTAACCCCTGATTTTTCTCCAGATCCGGCTTGCTCCGGGCACCCGTGCGACCAGGCGCTTCACGGTGCCCCGCAGGGTTGGAACCGGCTCCCGCTCCCTGCCTTCAACCGGATCCCACGCATTCCTCATCTGTTTAAATGCTCCGTGGCGAAGCGCCATTTCAACCATCGCCTTGCCTGCCTGGACCGCATATTCAGGATCAAGCCCCTGGTAGGTCTCTCCTCCGGGAAGGTCTTTTCCCCCTGGATCATTGAATAAAACTCCGTTTTTCCGGCCCAGGTATTCCCGGGCAATATACTCGCATTCCTGTTCGCACCATTCTGATATTTCAATTCTCAGGCTGCGGGGCAAGAAAGAACATCTCTGCTTGTCCGGAATTTGCTTCAGGATCATCCTGATCACCCTGTATGTCACAGGATCTGCCTGCCCCTCATTCTTCATCCGGTTGAGGATCATCATGTATTCCAGCCCGTTTCTTTTGAGGGAAGGATTCCTGATTCCCGTATCCTTGTAGCTGCTGTACTTTTCCAGGCCTAGGAGGTGTAAAAAATCAGAAAAAATATCTCCCCCGTAAAGCTGGGCCTGCTCCAAAACCCGGACTTTAATATTATCCTTCCCGAATGCCTGTGCATAGGCATCAATTACCCTTCTGTAATGCCCTGCCATTCCCCGGCAGAAATCCCTCATGAATTTCTCCGTCAATATTTCCGGGACATAATCATTGCATGTTACCTGGTGGGCCAGATAAGACTCCATGAAATCGGGATAATTTCTGATGTATACGATAATCTTAAAATCGGCGATATTTCGAACCGGCTCGAAATATAAGGCAATTTCTGCAAGGTTACCCACAGCCAGCAATTCCGATGAAATGACAACCTGATTGATGTCCCGGGATCCCCGGATTTCTTTCTCCAGGAGCGAAATCATGATCTCCGGATCATCTTTTCTCCCGGAATGCTCCAGCAGATCCTCCCAGTCAAGTTGGGGCAGGAGAGACGCGGCCAGCCTGTGGTGGGCGCACTGGTACATGAACTCTTCACGGGTGGGATAAAGCACTCCTTTCTCCCTGAGATTCTCCCTGTTGTGAAACAGGAACTGCTGCAGGGATGTCGACCCGGTCTTGTTCAGGCCGATGTGGAGTTG
>CAZOGT010000208.1:4024-5670 GCA_964579015.1 uncultured Acidobacteriota bacterium
CTTCACGTTATTTCTCAAATCATCCCTTTAAGGTGATTGTCACTTTTCCGGTTTCTTTTTGAAGATTTCCCTGGAAGGGTTCATTTCCGGTTTATGGATGGAAAAATGCACAAAATCGTCGTGACCCCCGGAACCGCATGATTCTTTCTCCCCGCAATGTTCACAGCCCCCGGACTTCTTTTCCGAGGAAGCATCCTCCTCGACATTTAGGATTCCGTAAAGAATAAACAGCACTGTAACAACAACTACCGGAATAATGTAGGTCAGCATAATATTTTTGACTCAATCCGGGGCGGAAAGTTCATTCAGGAACCATTAAGAAGAGCCGCTTCCCAATTGCGGCCCCAAACAGGGCCCGCCCTCAAGGCGGCAACCTAGGCCCCGCTGAAAAGACCGGCAAATCCCATGAAGGCCATGGAGAGGATCCCGGCTATCAGGAAGCTCATGGCCGCTCCCTTAAGCACATCCGGGACCTCCGACAGTTCGGCTTCTTCCCTGATTCCGGCCATCAGGACCAGCGCCAGGGTAAGGCCGCTGCCGGCCCCAAAAGCGTAAAAGAGCCCCTCCACAAAACTGTATCCCTTGCTGGTTTGGGAGAGGGCCAGGTAAAGAATCGCGCAATTGGTGGTGATCAGCGGCAGGAAGAGCCCCAGGGCCTTGAACAGGGCAGGGCTCAGTTTCTTGATCGCCATTTCCACGAACTGCACGGTACTGGCAATGACCACGATATAGGTCATCAGGCGCAGGTAAGGGGCATGGGACAAGATGTAGGTATTGAGGAACCAGGCACAGACCGAGGTTATCAGCATTACGAAAATGTTGGCCAGGCCCAGCCTGAACGCGGTATCAATTTTCTTGCTCACCCCGAAAAAGGGACAGAGTCCCAGGAAATAGGCCAGGGTGAAATTGTTGATAATCGCGGCGGAAACAAAAATCCAGAAATATTCCATAACAGCCTCCTTCCGCCTAGCTCTCTACCTGGACAAGTTTACGTTTGTCCCGTCTTTTCTTGACGGCGGCAAACACGATCAGGAGTACGCCCAGGGTCAGGAATCCTCCCGGGGGCAGGATCATTATTACCCATGGTTCGAAATTATCGCCGAAAAGCGGAATTCCGAAGAAGCTCCCGCTCCCCAGGATCTCCCGGATTCCTCCCACCATGATCAGGGCCGCGGTGAAGCCTCCGGCCATTCCGGCCGCGTCTCCGACTGCGAAAGGAAGTCTGTTGCGGGAAGCAAAGGCTTCCTGCCTGCCGAGGATCAGGCAATTGACCACGATCAGGGCGATGAAGGCTCCCAATTCCTTGTGCAGTAAGGGAGTAAAGGCCTGCAGGCTCAGGTCGGCAACGGTAACAAACGTCGCGATAATGATGATGAACGTGGTGATTCGGACCTGCTTGGGGATCAGGTTCCGAAAAGTGGAAACCAGGAAACTGGAGCCCACCAGGACAAAGGTGGAAGCCGCGCCCATGGCAAACCCGTTTATGGCGGAATTGGTTACGGCCAGGGCAGGACAGAGTCCCAGCAGCTGGACAAATACCGGGTTCTCCCTCCAAAAGCCTTTAATAGTCTCTTCATATAAATCAGGTTGGTTACTCATTCAGCCTGACCCTCGCTTTCGGTCTTCTCATCGATGAGTTTCCTCCA
>CAZOGT010000209.1:0-5641 GCA_964579015.1 uncultured Acidobacteriota bacterium
AATTTTATGGGATTTTGATTGATGAACTCACTGGACATAATGGCACTGGCAATTATCGGGGTTACCCTGATCCAGGCTTTGACCAAGGGGATGGCAGCGGAGCTGGCGGAACTGGCGTTTGCGTTTGCCGGGTTACTGGCGGCCCTGCTTTTTTATGAGACCATTGAGATGGTTCTGCTCAGGCTTGGCGTGGGTAATCCAATGGCTGCCGCGTTGAGTTTTATCTTGATTTTTTTATTGTTCATTGTATTCGGGGCACTGACATCGGCAAAAATCAAGAAGGAAATGGGGAAAAGAGGGCTTGGCTGGAGGGACCGTTTCTGGGGATTCCCGCTGGGGCTGGTTCGTGGTTTCCTGATAAATTCAGTATTGTTCCTGGTGCTGCTTGTCTTTCCCGTGAACCCCCATCTGGTCAGGACCTCGGCCACCGCCCCCTTGTTTCTTGCAGGGTCTGCAATCATCATCAAGGTGGCCCCCGAAAGTTTCAGGAAGATGGTTCCCGGAGAGGATGGAGACCGATTGAGGCGCCCTTCCGGAACCAGGGAGGAAACCCCGGGCCGGGACAAGAATAAAAAGAGAGCTCCGGATGAAAACAGAATCGAAAAAGTCTGAAGAGAACATCAGGGAAACCCTCGAAGGAATCATTGAGCAGGTAATGGATGCCGGCCTTTACTGGCCCGAGGTCTGCGCGGAAATTGAGAGGATGTTCATCGTGGAATCCCTGTCCAGGAGCAGGGGCTTCATAAACCGGGCTGCTCTTATCATGGGGGTTCACCGCAACACAATTGCCGCCAAAATCCAGGAATACCAGATCGACTGCCGGGCTTTCCGGAAAAACAAGGGGGACTGATCCCGCCCGGCTTCTCTCCGCCCCGCTGCGAAAACCGGTGAGAAATCCGGGCTAAAGTTCTACTGAAAGAATCTTGGATACCCCTGGTTCTTCCATGGTTATTCCATAGAGGCTGTTGGCGGCTTTCATTGTCTGCTTATTGTGGGTTATTACGATAAACTGGGTCTCTCGACTCATTTCCGTTATCAGTTCTGAGAACCTTTCGACATTGGCATCATCAAGGGGGGCATCAATCTCGTCCAGGATGCAGAACCTGCTGGGCCGGAACATGAAAATTCCGACCAGCAGGGCAAAAACCGTAAGTGCCTTTTCACCTCCTGACAGCAGCAGGATATTCTGCAGTTTTTTGCCGGGAGGCTGGGCGATTACGTCGATTCCGCAGTCCAGGATATCTTCATTGTCCATTAATTCGATGCCGCATTCCCCTCCCCCGAAAAGCTTTCGGAATACGGTATTGAAATTATTATTTATTTCCTTGAATGCCTTGCTGAACTGAACGCGGCTCCGGGTGTTTATTTCCTGGATGGCCTGCCTGGTATCAGCAATTGATTTCTCAATATCATTTCTCTGGGTATTCAGAAATTCAAATCTTTCCTCATTTTCCTGGAACTCCTCCAGGGCTGTCATGTTGACAGGCCCGAACGAATCCAGTTTTTCCGACAGTTCGCCGTATCGCTGCAGTATTTCCTCGCGGTCTTCCACGGATTCAACATCAGTCGCGTCTTCTGTTTCCTCCAGCATCATCTTGAGCTGTTCCCGGCAGGCTGATTCGAGGTTCTGGAGGTGGGTTTCGAGCCTGGCCTTTTCGATCTCCAGGGAGGATTTTTTTTCAAGAAGGCCGGTTCGCCTGTCGCGCAGTTCATGGAGCTGTTCCTCCAGCGAATGGCCCTCCTGCCTGGCCGATTCCAGTGATTGCCGGGATGTCTCCCCGGTTTTCTCGAGATCTGAAAGCGTCTGCCGGAAGGACCCAGCGGCCTTTTCCTGTTCCTCGGTCTTCAGGACAAGCTCTTCAAGCTTTGCCTTGCGGAAATCCTTTCTTTTCTCCACTGAGGCTATTCTGGCCTCCAGTTCAATTCTCTGGGCCTTGATCCTGTTAATGGTGTAGCCCAGGGCAATCTTTTTTTCAGTAATAACCTTCTGGTCGGATACCGTGGTACCCAGGGCTGTGCGCGCGGTTTCCCCTTCAGCCCGCATATCCTGGATTAAATGCCTTGATTTTTCAAGGCGCTGCTCATGGTCGGAATATGTCTGCTTTTTAGCTGAAAGCTTTACGGATTGTTCTGCCAGCCGGCGCTCAAGTTCCGTTTTTTCCAGCACCAGCTGCTCCATGGCTGATTCCGCGTTGCGTAGAGCTGCTTCCTGTCGCAGGGCTTCCTGCCTCCCCAGTTCATGCTCGTGCCGGATGCCAATGAGGTCCTTTTCGATTTCAAGGGCCGAAGCTTCGGCTTCCCGGATCTTCAGGTCTATCTTCTCCAGGGATTTTCTGCGTTCTCCTATCTGCCTGGAAGCCGACTCCAGGTCCTTCTGCAATTTTCTTATTCGTGATTCCAGGTCTCTTTTCTGGCGTTTAAGTCCCAGCAGCCCAAGCGTGGTAACCCCTTTCCTGCTTGTTGAGAGGATTCCCCGGGAAGCAAAGGCCTCTCCATTAAGGGTTATAAAGGTTTTTTCCGGATATGATTTTGACAGCTTGAGGGCCAGGTCAATATCCGAGACTACTATAGCTTCAGCTTGTTCAGGGAAGACCCTGAGAAAGGTGTTCCCCGCGGCTGATTTAACGTTGAGAAGGTCTCCGAGCCTGCCGTGAACTCCCGGTTCCCCCAGAAGCTTTTGGGTTTTGCTGTTCCGTTCCGGGGAAGAATCCCGGGAACCAGAACCGTGGACAGCCAGGAACGTACATTTTCCGGTTTCTGAGGAGCGAAGTTCCCACAGCCCCTGGACAGCCTGGTCTACCGAATCAACCAGCACATACTCCAGTTCCCTGGCAAGGAATTCCTCGACAACCCTTTCGAATTCAGGACTGGTGTCCACGAAGTCGGCAAATGTTCCGGCTGGGGTGACCGGACTGTGCCTGAAATGATTGAGGGCTTCCTGCACTCCTTCGCTGTACTGGGAGCGGCTGATTTCGAGTTCTTCCAGTGAATGGAGCCTTTCCCTGGACGCAATCAGTTTATCCTTGATCTCCAGCTCCCCGGGCACCAGTTCATCCAGTGCCGTTTTAAACCGGTCGCGCTCGCCATTCAGCTTGACGATTTTTTCCCTGGTGCTGGTCAGCCGGGCGGTCTCCTTTTCAAGACGGTCCTTTTTCTCTTCGGTCGAGGCCCTTGCTTCATCCAGTTTCCGGCTGGATTCTACCCGGTCTTCCTTTAACCTGCCGTAGTCGGAATCATTCATCCGGATCCTGTTCCGGACCTGGTCAAGACTGTTCTGGATTCCATTTATTTCCGAGGAAGCGGAAGCCAGGGCGGAACGTTCCTTTTCGAGCTGGTCCTCCGCGCTTCTCAGCTTCAGGTCGAATTTCCTGACCTCTTCTCTCTGCTCCTCGATAACCGTCTTCAGGGCAGATTCCTTTTCGGTCAGCTGCTGTTCTTCCTGCTGCAGGCCGGTGTCTTCGCCGGCCAGTTTTTCCAGGGATGCCTTGAATCCTCTTTCCTCCTGCTCGTCCTCCTTCAGTCCGGCACTGTGGCTTTCTGTCTGCTCCCGGTAGTGAAGGATAGAATTTCTGGAACGGTCAAGTTCCAGCCGGGTTTCCGAAATCTTCTGCTGCAGCGCGGAAAGGTTATCCTGGAGTTCCTCCCGCCTGGCGGCCTTTTCCTGGAATTGCTCCTCCCTGGATTTAAGATCAAGGCTCAGGGTCTGGTCCCGGTCATTGATTTTCCGCAGGTTTTCCTGGAGTGCTGCCAGCTCCGCCTTGAGCTTTGCCGCCTCAATAGCGAACCTCAGTTTTTGAATTCCCTTGAATTCGTCGCGCAGGCTTTTGTAGCGGGCCGCTTTGTTGGCCTGTCGTTTAAGGGACCTCAGGTTTCGTTCCACCTCGGAAATGATATCGTTGATCCGCAGCAGGTTCTGATGGGCCAGCTCAAGTTTCTGCTCGGCATTACGGCGTTTGACCTTGTATCCGTGGATCTGGGCTGCTTCTTCAATCAGGACCCTTCTCTCCAGGGGCTTGGCGGTGAGGAATGAGTCGATTTCTCCCTGGGCGATGAGGGCGTAACTGGCTGATCCGAGGCCCACTGCTTCCATCAGGCTGTTTAAATCCATCAGGCGGCAGCGTTTCTGGTTGATCTGGTAGTAACTCTCCCCGTTCCGGTCCACGCGCCGCGAAATCTCCAGTTGCCTTTCAGTGTATTCGCTCTCGTTCCATATGATCGGGTCATCGCCCAGCAGCTGCATCTTCAGCCTGACTTCCGCAAATCCTGAAGGCCGCCTCTTCTGGGTTCCTGAAAAGATGATATCTTCGTTTTTCTGTCCCCTGAGATTCCTGGCGTTTTGCAGGCCCAGGACCCATCCGATGGAATCAGCTATATTTGATTTTCCGCACCCGTTAGGGCCCAGAACAGCTGTTATCTGTTCTTTGAAACTGAGGCGGGTTTTGTCAGCGAATGACTTGAAACCGATTAATTCTAGTGTATCGAATTTAACCATAAAATTTTTAACATGTCCTGGAGGATCAAGCTGGTAGTTTACTCCATTTTTTAACCGAAAACAGCAGCCCTTCCGCCGGGGGAGGAGATGACATGAAGCTATTTCCCAAAGAAGTGCTTATCGGCGAAATCCAGGTACTGTTCCCAGTCAAAGGCGGTGACATCATGGCCGCCGGACCTTATGTGATAGCCGATATGTCCAGCTGAAGGAGTATTCAGTTCAGGCATTTCATCTGCCGGCAGTCCCTCCAGCCCGAAAAGAGAATAGGCAGGAGAAGCATTTTTTGCCGCAAGGAACTCCCCTTTGGGATCAGCCCACCTGTCTTCGACAGCACTGGCAACGTAGACGGGCCGAGGTGCCATGAGGGCGATAAGCAGATGCTGGTCCACGGGAAGAGCGGCTTCATTGCCTCCGTATTCACTGAACTTCCCGCAGAACCAGTGCGGGAAGGAAGTAGTGATTCTCCTGACGGTTTCCCCAAAGGCCCTCCTGGACAGGGCCGCCCCGCCGCAGCCGGAATTGTTTGAGATCACCAGGGAGAACCTGGTATCCAGAGCCCCGGCCCAGAGCGATGCTTTGCCAAGCCTTGAATGGCCGATCACGGCAATTTTCCCGCTGTCGATCCGGTCGTCGGTTTCCAGGTAATCCACTACCCGGCTCAGGCCCCAGGCCCATCCTGCCAGGGATCCCCAGGAGGTATCAGTACGCTCATGATCCTTTCCGGAAAGGAGGGCATGGACCCCGTTTTTGAACCCATCGTGGTAGTCGGGATCTATATCACCATAATAGAGGGTAACCAGGCCGTAACCCCTGCTGATAATTTTATTGACCTGCCATCGTGACTCGCGGACTCCCCGGATTCCATTGTTCGAGCGGTTGTCCGATATTCCGAAATCCTGGTTGTTGCGAACCCAGGCGGCAGGCATCTGGACATCACTCTCCGGCGAGACGGAATGGTTCCCGAAGAAGTTGAGCCCCAGGAAGACCGGGACCGGATTCTCAGCTGCCGCAGGCAGGTACATGAGCAGGTTGAGTTCTATGTTTTTCTCTCCGGCGGAAAGGGTTATCACCACTTCCTCCCGGGTCGCCTTACCCTCAAGCGCCTTTTCGCGATGGGAGATGGTACGGGTTGCAACTTCCACCTGACCC
>CAZOGT010000210.1:0-5616 GCA_964579015.1 uncultured Acidobacteriota bacterium
GGGTCGGGGTCGGGGTCGGTATCGAAAAAATGATGAGACAGCAACGTAATCTTTACAATCCAGGCGGCGGGCCGGGGATTTTTTCCTGATTGTTTCAAAAAAAGCCGAATCATGGTAGACTTCTATCTCTTCGTTCCAGCCACCATGCGCCCGTAGCTCAGCTGGATAGAGCGTCGGCCTCCGGAGCCGAAGGCCACAGGTTCGAATCCTGTCGGGCGTACCATATCTTTTTTTTTGACATTTTTGTTCCAAATATCACACCGGAACCACATTTATCCGATATACAATAAAAAGATATGCTGAAAAAAACCTGCTTTTCAATGTTAATGCTCGTGCCTATGCTCTCTGTCGGGTTTGCCGAGAAATCAGTCATCGATATGGCATCCGAAATCCAGAGGCCCCACCACCGCAGGATGGTCAGGGTCCCGGACTTGCCCGGATACCTGACCCTCAAGTGTGATTTTCACATCCATACCGTCTTTTCAGATGGCATTGTCTGGCCCACAGTCAGGGTGCGGGAAGCCTGGGAAGAGGGGCTTGATGCCATCGCCATTACCGACCATATTGAAAACCAGCCTTCCAGGCCCTTTATCGGCGGTGACCATAACAGCCCTTATGACATAGCCCGGCCTGAAGCTGAAAAAATGAACATATTGCTGATCAGGGGAGGGGAAATCACCAGGGATATGCCTCCCGGGCACCTTAATGCGCTCTTCCTCTCCGACGTAAACAAACTTGATGTTCCGGACCCGGAAGATGCCGTTGACGCAGCACTTAGCCAGGGGGCGTTTATCTTCTGGAATCATCCGGGCTGGGAAGCCCAGCAGCCTGATGATACCGTCATGTTT
This sequence comes from uncultured Acidobacteriota bacterium, assembly GCA_964579015.1. Classification (GTDB taxonomy): domain Bacteria; phylum Acidobacteriota; class UBA6911; order RPQK01; family JAPXNP01. Next base: position 849 of record CAZOGT010000210.1, read on the forward strand.
CCGGTGCATGAGCGTTGGATTGAAGAAAAAAAGATCCACGGCATGGAGGTTTTTAATGAGAAGGAATGGTATCCGCTGGTGTTGCAGTGGGCCCTTGACAGCAACCTGACAGTCATTGGAAACAGTGATATTCATGATGTGAATGAACATTATTACGACGTTAGGCAGGGTCATCGCCCCATGACCCTGGTATTTGCCGAGCGCCGGAGCAGTGAGTCGATCCGGGAAGCCCTGTTCGCGGGAAGGACCGCCGCCTGGTGGGGTATTGAGGTGGCTGGAGAAAACGATCATCTCAAGAGCCTGTTCCACCAGTCCGTTGAAGTCAGGCCGCCTCATTATATTGACGATGCGGGCATGGCCTCAATTGAAGTGCATAACCGGAGCGACCTGACATTCGTGCTTGAACCTCTTGATGAGCCTCTTGATGTCAGAAGAATAACCCTGCTTCCCGACGGGATCCAGGTAATTCGGGTGAAGATGGATGACAGCCCGCTTGAAATTCCCTGCAGGGTGGTTAATTTTCATACGGGAATGGATAAAAATCTTCAGGTTGAGGTTATTATTCCCAGGTGATATTCCTCACGGCAATGGTGCTTTTCAGGGTATGGACCTGGATCCGGATTTGAGAAAAACCGCGGAGCTGCACCGGGATCACCGCGGAAGAGACTGTTTAAGGAAAACGTTCGGAGAATCGGCAGATTATGTTTGACAGGCACCACCTGGTTTATTCCAGGCTAATGTTTATTACGGATGTCCTGGCGACTGTTCCCGCTCTCGCGCTGGCCTATTTTTTTCGTTATTACCTGGCGAAAATGCTCCCTGCGGGACTGAGTGAGAATTTCAACCCGGAGCTCCTTCCCTTTTCCACATACCTGCTGTACCTGATGGTATTCCTGCCGGCATGGGTAACCGCTCTGCTGGGTACCCAGAAATATTCCAACCTGGTCTCCGTTTCGATACGCAGGCAGGTAATAAGGATTTTGAATTTTTTTATCCTGATCAGCGCCTTTCTCGGCTTCACCGTGTTCATGCTGAACCTGGAGATCAGCCGTCCGGTATTCGCTCTCTTTTTACTCATTCTCCTGCTGATCCTCCCCCTGAATCGGCTCCTGTTCCACCTGATCTTTATCAGCCGGAATTTATCCGAACACAGCCAGGTCAGGATTCTTATCGCCGGTACCGGGGAGAAAGCCGCCGGGATCGCCTCCAGCCTTTCCCGCGCCAGGAAATGGGGGTACAGGGTGATCGGCTTTATCGATGTGGAAGGAGCAGAGCCGAAAGTGGATCCTGCTATGATCATCCGCGAGAAATTTGTCGATTTTTTGCAGGGGGGAACTCCCGTGGACGAGGTGATTTTCGCCGGTGACGGCGCTGATTTCCACGAAGAGAGCCGTGATTTGGTAAGCCTCTGCGTTGAGCTCGGCATAAAGATCAGGGTTGCCACCCAGCTGCCGCCGCCCGTGGGATCCTCTGAAGTATCCATTGAATATCTTGACGACCTACCGCTTCTGACCTATTCAACGACCCCTGAACAGGGCTTCTCCCTGGTAGCAAAGAGGCTCCTGGACCTGTTGATAGCCTCGGTGTCCCTGTTGGTGCTGTCTCCGCTGATCCTGGTTGTCGCCCTGTTGGTGAAAAAGACTTCTCCCGGCCCTGTTTTCTACAGGCAGAAAAGGCTGGGCCTCTACGGCAGGACCTTCACCCTGGTCAAATTCAGAACCATGATCGACGGCGCCGAAGACAGGCTCTGGGAGATTGTCCACCTGAATGAGATGGATGGCCCGGTCTTCAAAATGAAGAATGATCCGCGCATCACGAAGTTTGGAAGTTTTCTCAGGAAAACCAGTATTGACGAAATTCCCCAGTTCTGGAACGTGATCAAGGGCGAGATGAGCATTGTCGGCCCCCGGGCCGCCCTTCCGGAGGAGGTCCGGAATTACCGGGTCAATTACCGGAGGAGGCTCAGCGTCAAGCCCGGAATGACCTGCCTCTGGCAGGTGTCCGGCCGGAACGAGATAGATTTTGAGCAGTGGATGAAGATGGATCTTGAATACATCGACAACTGGTCGGTATGGCTGGATCTGGCGATCATCCTGCGGACCGTTCCGGCGGTCTTTTCCGGACGCGGAGCCAGTTAGAGGGACCCACCCGCAGACCCCCGGGATACAATCAGGCCATGCAGATCGGTTTCATTGAGATGGTTTTTTTATTGCTGGTGGTTTCTCTGGTCCTGCTGGTCGCTCTGCTCGCCTGGAAGGTGTCCCGGGAGATGAGGGAACAGAGCCGCCGTATGGCGGAGCTTAACAGGTCCATAGATTCCGCAATCAGGATCCAGGAAGACCAGTTCTCGCGCCACCGGGAAGATGCTTCCAGGACCGGAAGTTTTCTGAGGATCGAGCTTCTCAACTCACTCAGGAATTCTACGGACTCCCTGGTTAACACGATTGGCAGGATCACCGAATCCCAGAAGGAACAGCTTGAAGGATTCTCGGCCCGTCTCGGAAAGCTGGAGGAAACCACGGACAAGAGATTTTCCGCCCTCCAGGAATCAGTTGGAAGCAAGCTGGGAGAGATCAGGAACGACAACGAAAAGAAGCTTGAATCAATGCGGAAGACTGTGGAAGAAAAGCTGCAGGGGACCCTGGAAGCCCGCCTCGGAGAGTCTTTCAGGCTGGTCAGCCGGCAGCTTGACATGGTTTCCAGGGGACTGGGCGAAATGAAGCAGCTGGCATCCGGTGTGGGGGACCTGAAAAGAGTGCTCACCAATGTCAAAACCAGGGGGGCATGGGGAGAGATCACGGCAGGTAACATCATGGAGCAGATTCTCGCCCCCGGGCAGTTTGACAAGAATGTGGAGGTTAAGAGAGGATCCGGAGAAAGGGTTGACTACGCGGTCAGAATGCCGGGGCCTAATCGGGAAATGGAAGGGGAGGAGCTGGTCTGGCTCCCGATTGACGCCAAGTTTCCCAAGGAAGATTATGAAAGGCTGGTTGACGCGGCTGATCTCGGTGATCGTGAAGCTGTGAGCAGGGCCGGGGATGCTCTGGAAAGACAGGTCCGGCAGAGTGCGAAATCCATTTCTGAAAAATATGTGCATCCGCCGCGTACCACTGACTTCGGAATAATGTTTTTGCCTTCAGAAGGACTTTATGCCGAAGTGCTGAGGAGGCCGGGACTGGCGGACAGCCTCCAGTCGAAATTCCGGATTGTTATTGCCGGGCCCTCAACGCTTGCCGCCCTTCTGAATTCCCTGCAGATGGGTTTCCAGACCCTGGCTATCCAAAAGAGGTCCAGTGAAGTCTGGAAAGTACTGGGCGAGGTCAAATCGGAGTTTGGAAGATTCGGGGATGTCCTGTCCATGGTCAGAAGCAAGCTTGACCAGGCAGCCAAAACCATAGACAAGGCTGAAGTCCGAACCAGGGCGATCAGGCGTAAGCTGCGGGATGTGAGAGAGTTGCCGGCTGAAAGTGAGACTCCGGCAGAAAGTGAGACTGAGGGGCAGGAGCTTTAGCAGGGAAAAGGGATGCATGACTCATGGCTTGGAAATCGTTCAGACAGGGATCGTCTTCTCGGCATCTATCAGGCCCTGGAAGAACATTATGAATTTGACCAGGGCTGGCCCGGCGGAGACTGGCCGGTAACCGGGCGCTTTACCCCGCACCGCTTTGAGGTGATAGTGGGCTCCATCCTGACCCAGAACACCAGGTGGGAAAATGTGGAAAAGGCCCTGGGCATGATGGCTCAACAGAGGTTGACGTCAGCCGGGGCCATAGCGCGTTCGGAAAAAGAAGCAGTCGAGGCGGCCATAAGGAGCAGCGGATTTTTCCGAATGAAGGCCGATGCCCTGAAAGGCGTCTGCATCCTGTGGGCTTCCACGGGGGGTATCCCTCCGGAAAATGTTTCCAGGAAGGATCTGCTGCGGATTGACCGCATCGGCCCGGAAACCGCTGATTCCATACTTCTTTATGCCCTGGAACGTACCGAGTTCATTGCTGATGCCTATACCAGGCGGCTTGTTTCCCGGCTGGGATGTTTCAAACCCTCTTTTGACTACCAGTCAGTGAAAATTCTTTTCGAAGACGCCCTTCCCGCTGAGCTCCGCCTCTACAGGAAGTTTCATGCCCTGATTGTGCAGCATGCCAAGATGCATTGCCGGAGAAAACCCCTTTGCCGGGATTGTCCACTCCGGATCTCGTGCAAGTGCGGGTTCCCCGAAAACCGGTGAGAAATCCGGGCTGGAGGCAGCTCCCGTGAATGCACCCCCCTGGTGATTGTTGACATCCCTCCGAATTGCAGAATGAATGCTCCGTTAATGAATTTCTCCTGCCAAGCCGGCCGGCTGCGAAATCCTGCCGGATATTCAGGACTTGCCCAAAACAGGAGCCTTCCGGAATCGCTTTTTCGGCCATCCAATTCCTTGAAGAAGGCCTGGCTGAGCCCTTCAAATTATTGAATTTTACCTTGAAAGAGGGAGTTTTCCGGGAAAGCTCAGCTGCCTACAAGTTACTGATAAATAGTGATTTAACATAAATTAATATAACTTTACACTGTAATTCAGGGCTATTCTTGAGTATGGATACGCTATTGCAGAATGGGTAGATAAGTAAATTTGTAAATTCATTATCAAGTGAATTTTGGATTTTCAATGAATTTTTTGTTGAGTTTTTTAATGTAAACCTTTTAAGGAGGGATTCTATGGTTAATCGTAAAACGCGATGGTCTGTAGCTCTTCTTGGTATGTGTCTGGTGCTGGCTTTTGCCATGGTAG
>CAZOGT010000211.1:0-5602 GCA_964579015.1 uncultured Acidobacteriota bacterium
GTTCTTGATAGCCCGGTCCTTGGGAATCAATCGAAGGCAGTCAGGGTCAATCTTGAAATCGCTGAGGTCTATAACAGGAAGGCTGTACTGCCTGCTTAAAACACCTACAACCGTATCCTCGGTCACATAGCCCAGGGAAACCAGGGCATCGACGAAATAAGATGAATGGACCTTCTGGTAGTGGAGGGCTTCACGAAGCTGGTCAACTGAAAGGTGTCCATACCTGATTAAAACCTCACCAATTCGAACTGACATAAATCTTTTACCAAAACTATCCGGATGTCACATTGACTGGTGACAAAAACAAAACCCGGCCCAACATCTTCCAAAAAATGCACCTAAACATCTAATCAACAACCTGAAAACAAGCGGTCAAATTATAACACGACGGTTATTACCTGGAATTCTATCCCCCTGTATCTACAATAATAAACGTCTCTGATCAGAAAAAGCTGAAAAAAATCCAAATATTCAGCAAGCCGGCCTTAAAAAGATGCCGGGAAGAGTAAACTTTTGTTATCCTAAGGCCCATATGCCAAATATTGATCCAATTGAGCTAGAGGTCTTCACCAACATATTCACCTCAATAACCGAAGAGATGGGGTCGGTTTTCAGGAGAGCCTCGGGCGCCTCAAACCTGCAGGAAAGATGCGACTATTCCTGTGCTGTCCTCGACAAAAACTGCAGGATCATTGCGATGGACGCCTACCTGCCGCTGCACCTTGGCGCCATGTCTCTTTCTGTGAGTGAAGCTGCAAATTCGCTCCGCCTTGCTCCGGGAGACGTAGCCGTTTTAAACGATCCATTCGGCGGAGGTACTCATCCACACGGTATGACCATGGTTTCCGCGCTCTTTCCGGGGAACCTGAAAAACCCTGACTATTTCGTGGCAGTGAGAACGCATTACCGCGATACCGGTGGCCTTCCCCCGGTTTCCGTTCCCCTCAATACCGAAACCTTTCAGGAAGGAATCATTGTCCCTCCCATCAAGCTTTACGCGGATGGAAACCTCAACCGCACCCTCCTGCAAATGATCCTCTACAATTCAAGGATTCCCCGTAAAGCTGAAGCTGATCTTGCAGTCCAGCTCGAGGCCCTGAGAATCGGGGAGAAAAGAGTCTCCGGGATGGTCAGTGAAAACGGGGCGGACATGGTTGGCATTTACTCGGCCGCGCTCCTTAACAGGGCTGAAAACCTTTTAAAAAAGGCTATCGCCTCCATTCCGGATGGAACTTACTCGGCCGAAGATTTCCTGGATGATGACGGGATGGACCCTTCCCCAAAGAGCAAACCATTGCCTTTGAAAGTCAGATTAACAGTGAAGGACTCCAGTCTTACTGTTGATTTTTCCGGAAGCGCCCCCCAGACAGCCGGTGCAATGAATGCCGTTATTTCGGTCACGACTTCAGTCGTCCACTACATCCTCAACTGCCTGAGGCCGGGAAACGAAACCCTTAACTGCAGCCTTCCTCAATCCCTGAAGATCATAGCTCCTGAAGGGTCGGCCCTGAACGCATTGTTTCCCGCCGCCACCACTGCAGGCTACATGGAGACCTCACAGCGAATAGCCGACCTTATCCTGAAAGCAATGGCCGGGCCCCTCCCTGAGATCATTCCGGCGGCAAGCGGCGGCACCAACAACACGGTAGCCATCCTCGGAATCAACCCTGTCACCGGCCGACCGTTTTCGTATCATGAAACTATCGGGTCCGGCACGGGAGGAGGGCCCGGGGGGCCCGGAGCCGCAGGGAAGCGTGTCCACATGACGAATTCCCGCAATACCTCCATCGAAATACTGGAAAACGCATTTCCTCTCAGGATCGGGGAATACAGCTTAAGAAAGAAATCCGGCGGAGGCGGAACAAATCCCGGGGGAAATGGCATTGTCAGGTCCTATGAGGCAGTCGCCCCCGATGCCCAGGTCAAGATCATCTCAGAGCGGAGGAAGCACTCCCCCTATGGACTCAAGGGCGGCAGGGTAGGAAAAAAAGGTACGGAAACGCTGATTCCACACAAGGGTGCCAAACGGAAACTGCGCGGAAAGGACAGCGTCATCCTCAACCCCGGTGACCGGGTTGTAATTGAAACCCCGGGAGGCGGGGGCTGGGGAAAATCCCGCTAACCCTCATTTCTTACCGGATGTATTCGCCGTCGCAGTAGCAAGCTGGTGAGAAATGAGAGCTGGAATGAACGCAATCATCAGGAGACTGGAGTCCGCCGCTGAACTTGAAGAATGCGTAAAGATCCAATCCCAGGTCTGGGGCCTTTCCCCTGGAGAAACGGTATCCGAATCGACCCTGGCTGCCAGCCTTCGCCACCAGGCCCTTCTTCTGGGCTGCTTTTCCGGTAAAATTCTTGTCGGGTTCTGCTTCAGTATCCCCTCCATGTGGAGGGGGGCGGGAGCCCATCACTCTCACATGCTGGCAGTTCTGCCCGAATTCCGCGACAGGGGAATTGGATTCTTGCTCAAGACCGCCCAGTTCAATGCGCTCCGGGAAAGAGTTGATTGGATCACCTGGACATTTGATCCCCTGGAATCACGTAACGCCAGGCTGAATCTCAAATTGGGAGTCACCATCAGTTCTTATCTCAGGGATCTGTATGGAGACGGGGAAAACTGCGCTCTTCACAAAGGCCTCGGAACCGACCGCTTTATAGCTGAATGGGCAACAGACGGCCGTCCTCGGCTGCATGGAAAACATCTCCCCCCAGTCGGGGAAACCCCCTTTTCCATTCTGCATACGGAGTGGGACGAAAAGGGGTTCTACCGGCCCTCCAACCTGAATCTCACGCTTACTGAATCGGCCCTCTATCTGGAAATACCCGAGAATATACAAAAAATAAAGCAGGACGATCCAGGTTGCGCCGTAAACTGGAGAGAAATGACGCGCACCGCCGCAGAACATTATTTTGCGGCAGGCTTCACTGTCAGGAATTTTCATACCTGGCTGCAAACCTCGCCCCGGTGCAGGCGCTCATTCTATATCCTCACGCGTCCATGAGTCCTCAATTCCGCAGCCTTGTCAGAAAGAGCGATTAGACTGGGAATATGAAAATCGAAGCAGTAACGCTATACACTATTCAACTCCCCCTGCTTCAGTTTTTCGAGACCAGCTTCGAAAGGATTCATGCCAGAACGGCAATTCTGATTGAACTGAAGAGCAGCGGACTCAGCGGCTGGGGGGAATGCGTTGCTGACCTGGACCCATATTACAGCCCTGAAGACATTACCACCTCCCTGCATATCATGGAAGATCACCTGATTCCCGAGATAATCGGAATGTCTGCAGAGCGACTTCTGGAAGAGGCCCCGCCCGGATTGAGGGTAAGGGGGCACCGGATGGCGAAGGCCGCGGTGGATGCGGCTTTGTGGGATCTTGAAGCCAAAAAACGGGAAATGCCTCTGTGGAAGCTCATGGGCGGCACCAGGGAAAAAATTCAATGCGGAGTTTCCATTGGAATCCAGGAGAGTCCGGGCTCGCTCCTTGAGAAAATCGCCATGGAGCTTGAGTCCGGGTATCGAAGAATCAAGCTTAAAATCAAGCCGGGGTGGGATCTTGAAATCCTGGAGCTGGTCCGAAAAAAATTCCCGGATATTCCGCTGATGGTTGATGCCAATTCCGCCTACCGCCTTTCCGACCTTGATATCCTGAAACAACTCGACCGGTTCAGCCTGATGATGATTGAACAGCCTCTCTACTCCGATGATATTTATGAACACCACCTGCTGCAGAAACATCTCCGAACACCACTCTGCCTGGACGAATCAATCCGGCACCTCAGGGACGCAAGGGCGGCAGCCGCAATGAAGGCCTGCCGGATAATAAACATCAAGCAAGGCAGGGTCGGAGGGCCCGGGGAAGCTATAAAAATCCACGATTTCTGCCGAGATGTCCGAATTCCGGTCTGGTGCGGCGGAATGCTTGAAACCGGCATCGGCAGGGCTCACAATATTGCTCTTTCAACCCTGGAAAACTTCAGCCTTCCCGGAGATGTCTCAGCCGGAGGCAGATATTTCAGGAAGGACATTGTTGATCCGCCGATTGAAGTCACCAGGGACGGCTGCATCATCCCTTCCCCGAATCCGGGGATAGGGCATCACCCCTTGCTTGACAGGATAGAAAAGCTTGCAGTTTCAAAGAAGAGTTTCTCCGCAGAATGATCCCGCGCAAAGACGCTCGCCATTAGCCGGTTCTTTTTGATCCATGTGGTCATTCAACCCGCATTTCCTGCCCGTCAGTGCACCGGACCGCGAGAAATCCGGGATAATTCCCGATTTTCTGTTTATAATCTAGTTTCTGACATGGACTCAACCGGGAAGTCGAGGTTCCGGGCCCCGGGCCCGGAGCTCCAACAAGGCGGCATCAGATGACCAAAGACGAGATCTTAAAGATATGCAAGGAAGAGAAAGTACGCTTCATAAGGCTCCAGTTCACCGACATACTGGGAATCAACAAAGCAGTGGAAATCCCTGAGAGCCAGTTTGCAAGAGCCCTGGACGGAAGCATAATATTTGACGGTTCGGCCATCAAGGGTTTCTTCCGAATCGAAGAATCAGATATGCGGCTGCTTCCCGATCCCAATACGTTCAGGATTTTCCCGGCTGAACAGATGGAAAGAGGGCTGGTGGGAAGAATAATCTGCGACGTGAAGCACCCGGACGGGACCACCTTCGAAGGATGTCCCCGCAGTTGCTTCAAGAAGGTACTGGCCGAAAGCGGTCGAATGGGATATTCCTTCCAGGTGGGAATGGAGGTTGAATTTTTCATCTTCAGCCAGGACCAGGAAGGCGGAGCAACGGTGTCTACCAGGGATTCCGCCGGCTATTTCGACCTTGCCCCCGTTGATAAAGGGGAGGAAGCCCGGCGGGACATGGTGACCCTCCTGGAGGCGATGGGCATGAATATCGCGGCGGCCCATCATGAAGTAGCCCCGGGACAGCATGAGATAGATCTCCAGATGACCAGTGGACTGACCGCAGCTGACAACCTCTCCACCTTCAAATGGGTAGTCAGAAAAATGGCCAGGGAAAAGGGTCTGCACGCAACGTTTATGCCTAAACCCGTCTTCGGCGTCAACGGGTCAGGTCTCCACATGCACCAGGCCTTTTTTGCAAAGGAAAAAAACCTTTTTTCCGACCCGGGAGAGAAGGACGGACTCAGCCTGCTCGCCAGAAATTACATTTCCGGCCTGCTTTATCACGCCGCCGGACTGAGCGCCATAACCAATCCCCTTGTCAACTCCTACAAGCGCCTGGTCCCAGGTCACGAGGCCCCCACCACCGTGGCCTGGTCTGAAAAAGAATCAAGCTCCCTGATCCGGATTCCCCTGGCGCGCGGGACTGATACCTGCTGTGAGATCAGGATGCCCGACCCCAGCTGCAATCCCTACCTGGCCCTGGCGGTGATCCTCAATGCCGGGCTGGATGGGATCAAAAACAACATGCTTCCTCCGCCGCCGGTCATTAAGGATGTAGCCACCATGAGCATCAGGGAAAAAAGGTATCACCGGATATCAGAACTGCCGACAAACCTGATAGAGGCTATTCAGCAGGCCCAGAAGAGCAAGCTCATCCAGAACACCCTCGGAAAACAGATTACCA
>CAZOGT010000212.1:0-5595 GCA_964579015.1 uncultured Acidobacteriota bacterium
GAAATCACGCTCCCGGGGATAATTGAGGGCAATGGTCGGCGTCGGGGTCGGCGTCGGTATCGGTATCGAAAAAATAATGAGGAGGGTCGTAATCTTTGGGGCGTAGGCAGCCGGCCGGGGAATCGACCCCGATAGCGATACCCGGCCCCGAGAGCGAGAAGGTGAGAAATCCTGGCTCAGGAGGACCCCGCTCAGTTTTCAGTCCGGATTTGCCTGGCATCCGCGAGCGCCTGGCTGACCTGGGCGGTCTTGCCGTCTTCGGGATAGCGTTCCAGGAATTCCTCCAGTTCCATGATCATTGAATCAAAATCGTTGAGGAGGCGATAAATCTCGGCACTCAGGATCTGGGGCTGGGTAAAATGAGAGGGTTCAAGGGCTTTCTCCCTGGCCAGTTGGTCCAGGGCCTCCTCCAGTTGTCCGAGCTGGTAGAATGACATGGCCAGATGGTAGCGGGCCTGCGGGTCCTGGGGGCGGATTTTCACGGCCAGCTGATTGTATTTGAAGGCTTCTTCCGCCTCTGCCCGGTTCAGAAGGATGGTTCCCAGGTTTGAAAGAGACCTGTAGGAATAGGGATCCGCGGCCAGGGCCTTTCTGAAACACTCCTCCGCCTTTTCTAAAATGCCCTGGGAGAGGTGGATAAGCCCCATTCTTTCGTAGGCTTCCGTGAAGTATGCATCCCGTTCAACTGCAAGCTCCAGGAATGCCAGGGCATCATCCAGGCGGGCTTCTTCCAGCGCCTTGACAGCCCTGTCGTAATCGGACCTGGCTCCGCTTGATATTGATTCAGGGTTGTAATGCTCCCTCAATAAGCGGGGTTCTTCCGGATCAGAAGGCTGAAATGAAAGATTGAATTTGACCTCGTTTTTACTTTCTGCCTGGTCCGGTCCCACACTCACATTCCTGGTCACCGGGGTATGGCCCGGCACTTCAATGCTCAGAAGGTATTCGCCTGCCGGAAGGTTTTCGAAGCTGAAGAGTCCTTTTTCAGCAATTCCGGCTTGAGTTGTTTTTCTGTCTTCAAGATCCCGAAGGAATACCACGGGCGTGATTTCGGTGTACGTTACGGAATCCCGCATGTAGATCTGCTTCAGGTTGCCGACTTCGCCGGTACCCTGAAACAGGTTCCTGCCGGTCACGCCCCTGTCCAGAGCCCCGGCGGCCTTGCCCACCGGCGCTTCAACAGTCTCGAATGAAGGCACCCTGACCTTGCGCTTGATCCTGCCGTCGTCAACCTGATGGATGGTCACTTTCAGGGAGAATGCAGCCTGGGCATCTTTCTGGAATCCGAAAGCTGAAGTATCAGCAAGGCAGAAAAAAAGGAGCAGAAACAGGGCCGGGAGGAACAATAATTGAAAGCCGGAATCACTCCCTGCGGAAACAGCCACGGTCTGGGGAATTGCTTTACGGATGCCTGTGCGTCTTTTTGCATAATTGTTTTCGTTCATGATAATACTCCGGCCGGCCTGGAATTTATCCCCGCCGCACCTATTTTTTCTTTCTTAAGAATACGAATGGGGCATCCCTTCGTTTCAATTCTTTTACCGCATGATAATCGCTGGAAGATGGCGGTATCAAGCAGAAGCAGGGGAAACCGACCTTTTATCCTGTCCCCGGTCGTGTTATAAACTCTGGAAAGGGGAATCCCGGGGGAACCCGGATTTGGCTCTGCCGGGAAACATCACGTGTTTCCCGGAAGTCCCGCTGAAATGCCGCGGATTCTGGATTACACTGGAACTGGAAAGGAATGGAAATGAGTCTCGTCAACCTGGGTAGTGTGTTGCTCCCGGCCTTTGAGAAAGGCTATGGAGTAGGTTCTTTCAATGTCATAAATTCAACTTTTGTAGAATCGGTGATCATGGCGGCGGAGCTGCAGCAGTCCCCGGTCATAGTCAGCCTGGCAGAAGTACATTTTAAATACGCTGACATAAGGTCAATAGCCTCAAGCACCCGGATGCTTGCTGAGGAGTCTCCGGTTCCCGTTGTCCTCAACCTGGACCACGGGCTGTCTTTTGAAACAGTAGCCCTGGCCGTACGCTATGGTTTCACCTCGGTGATGTTTGATGGTTCGCGGCTGAGCTATGAGGAAAACATCCGGGCTACCAGGGAAATCGTCAGGATGTGCAGGCCTGCCGGTGTTTCAGTCGAGGCTGAGCTGGGAGCTGTTGGAGGAGCGGAGGCCGGGGACGCGGGAGGCACGGCTGATCCTGACCTTTTCACTGACCCATCCCAGGCCGGGGAATTTGTGGCTGAAACGGGCATTGACGCCCTGGCTGTTGCCATCGGAAATGTGCATGGGAAATACAAGGGGGAACCCTGCCTTGATTTTGACAGGCTTTCCGAAATAAGGAAGCAGGCCGGAATACCCCTGGTGCTGCACGGAGGTTCCGGGATCTCGGATGATGATTTCCGCCGGGCGGTCAGATGCGGGATTTCGAAGATAAATTTTTACACCGAAATGGCCAGGCAGGCGCTGCTGGAATCCGAAAAGTATATCAAGGGAATAAGCAATTATTACAACAGCTTTGACGATATGAACCAGGTGATAAGGGATACGGTCAGGGAAGTGGTCCAGGAGCGGATCGAGGTTTTCGGGAGTAATGGCAGGGCCTGAGGATTTTCTCTTCAGGGCGCAAGCGGGAGCAGCCTGCATCCTTACAGGAGTGAAACTATGGAGAGAAACGGGATTGTAGCGGCCGGGAACCTGATCTGTGACAGGATCAGGCTTATTGATTCCTGGCCGGGGGAAGGAATGCTGTCCACGGTGCTTCACGAAGAGAAAAGTACCGGAGGATCGTCCTGTAACGTGCTGGTGGACCTGGCGAAGATGGAGAGCGGAATTCCCCTGTATGCCTGCGGCATCCTTGGCAATGACAGTGACGGAAGATTTGTCAGGTCAACCCTGGAGAGCCTTGGCGTGGACACTTCCCACGTTGCTGTCCGGGAAGGAATAGGCTCATCCTATACTGATGTAATGACGGTAAAGGAGTCAGGCAGGCGCACCTTTTTTCATTTTCGCGGGGCCAACGGGCTGCTGGATGTTGAGGATTTACGGAAACTCGACGCCCCGGCCCGGATCGTACATCTCGGCTACCTGCTTCTCCTTGACAGGCTGGACAGTGAAGACCCTGAATACGGGGTCAGGGCAGCCAGGGCCCTTGATGGGCTGCAGTCGGCCGGCTATGAAACTTCAGTGGACGTTGTCTCTGAAAACAGCTTCCGTTTCCGGAAGATCGTCACCCCCTGTCTCCCCTACATTGACTACCTGATTCTTAATGAAATCGAAGCGGGCAACACCGCGGGGTGCCGTATCAGGAGCGCTGATGACCTGCTTGATGAAGCCCAGGTGCCGATTGCCGCGGACAGGCTGCTGGCCGGAGGGGTGAACCGGGTCGTCGTCATACATTTTCCGGAAGGCGCTTTCGGGGTAACCGCCGGAGGAGAGAAGGTGTTTGAGCCTTCATTCCTGGTTGAGGAGAAGGACATCGCGGGGACTGCCGGAGCGGGAGACGCCTTTTGCGCCGGGGTGTTGTTCGGCCTGCATTCATCGATGCCGCTTCGAAGATGCATCCAGATGGGAAATGCCGCCGCCCGTTTTGTGCTGAATGACGCTACCTGCTCCGGAAGTGCCGCCGCGTTGCCGGAGATCGAGTCTTTTCTTTCCGGCAGTCCCGAGTTGAGGAAGGATACCTGCCATAAACTGATGAAGGAATACGGGTGAGGTGAGGATTTGAATTTATGATAATAAGAAATATTGACACTGTCCCTCTGCAGGAAGTGAAGATGGAGGGCGCCTCGAAGGTGCAGGTCAGGATCGTGCTTGGACCTGCAGATAAGGCGCCAACCTTTGCCATGAGGGTCTTTGAACTGGAACCCGGGGGGCACACTCCCCTGCATTCCCACCCATTCGAGCATCAGGCTGTTATCCTGGAAGGGAGTATCGGGGCGGTCAGTGAAAAAGACACCAGGCGCCTTGCTGTAAACGATGCCCTGCTGATTTATCCCGGGGAATTACACCAGTTCAGGAACCTTTCCGAAACCGAACCGGCGAGATTTATCTGCCTGGTACCGGTGGAATACCAGGGGTAATGGTCGCATGGGACAGGCCGCAGGGTTGAAGTCCACTTGACTCTCGGGTTGTGGCCTGTCCCCAATGAATCTATTCGGGGAATTTTTCTCCGACCAGGGGCCGGGCTTCCGTGACCCTGAAATATACTATCCTCGATGGCCCTTCGTCAGCCCCACCCCGAAAAGATCGCCTGAGTTCATTGACATCATCGGGGTCAGCGTTTTCCTCGGTTTTCAGCAGGGTCAATCTCACCCCGCGATAGGCGGAGTCTTCTTCCATGAAAAGGTAGGCGGCATTGGGATTGCTTGTTACAAACTGGTAGCTCTTACGGGACCGCATGATAAATGCGATTATGTCCCTGTCAATTACATGGGGAGCGGCATAAATCGCACAGTTCACGTGCCCCTGATCATCAGCGGTTGAAAGAATTCCGGTTCCTTCAATGTTCTCAAAATAAGTCTTTAGATTCATCTTTTCTCCTTTTCGCATTATCCATTATTCTAAATAAAAAAATGATTTTTGAATTAATTATCCGTGGTCTGGAAGATTCTGCTCATGAATCAAATCCCCGTTCCAGACCATAATAAGCTACATATTCAAAAAAGTTCCCATAAACCGGCATTTCTCACCGGTTTTCGCAGCGCAGTGGCAAACTGGTGAGAAATGCGGGTTAAACCTCATATTACATTAACAAATTGAAGAGGGGCATGATATTTGATCCTGACCGGCATTCCTTACGGATTATCGGTCCCGCCTTAATATAATACGGAATAGTTGAAAGGAAAGAGAAATGGCATTTACACTGGAACTTGGAAAAAGGGCGCCGGACTTCAGGCTTCCGGCAACGGACGGCAACTTCTATTCACTGGATGATTTTTCTTACGCCCCCTTCCTGGTCGTCTTTTTCACCTGTAATCACTGCCCCTATGTAATTGGCTCCGATGAAGTTACCAGAGCCACGGCGGAAAAGTATATTCCGAAAGGCGTGAAGTTTGTAGGGATCAATTCCAACAGCCCCAGGACCTATGAGGAGGATTCCTTTCCGCACATGGTAAAGCGGATGGAAGAGCATAGGTTCCCCTGGCTATACCTCCATGATGAAACCCAGGAAACAGCCCTTCGCTACGGGGCTCTGCGCACCCCGCATTTCTATGTTTTTGACAGTGCCCGCAAACTTGTCTACACGGGCCGGGGCGTTGACAATCCCCGCGACACCAGCAGGATGAAGGTGAATGACCTGGACCGGACCCTCTCTGAACTGGTGGAAGGCAAACCGGTCTCCACGCCCCTCACCAATCCAATTGGCTGCAATGTCAAATGGGACGGAAAAGACGCGCACTGGATGCCTGGAGATGCCTGTGACCTGGTGTGAAGGGCGGTGCATTAACCTGTATTTGTCACCAGGTAGACCGGCTTGGACCAGGCTTCTTCCCTGGTTTCCTCGTCCTTTAAACGTGAGATCAAGGTGCGAAGCCGGGTGGAAATCTTTTTCTTTTCAGCCGCGACCCTGATCCTTCCGTCGAGATTCT
>CAZOGT010000213.1:0-5594 GCA_964579015.1 uncultured Acidobacteriota bacterium
GAGCGTGCCGCTGCGCGGCACTGGAAACCAGCGGTTTCCGGCTACGGGACTGTAGCATCCTGCTTATGATCATGAACTGGAAGTTCATGCCACAACAGCATCTTGCTTATGATCATGAACTGGAAGTTCATGCCACAACAGCATCCTGCTTATGCTCATGAACTGGAAGTTCATGCCACAATTGTCAGGCTTCGTCCACCCTGATCAGATTGGTTGTTCCCGGAACATTCAGCGGGACTCCGGCGGTGAGGACCACCTTCATGCCTGTTTCCAGGAGTCCCGCCCGCTTCAGGTACTCATAGGTGACAGGAGAGATGTCGTCCCGGCTTTCGATCATGCCCGTCAATACCGGCTCCACGCCCCAGTAGAGCGCCATCCTGCGGTAGGTGGCTGTTTCGGGCGTGGGCGCCAGTATGGGTTTCCCGGGCCGGTACTTGGAGACCAGCCGGGCCGTGCTGCCGGAATAGGTGCAGGTGACAAGGGCGGCCGCGTGGACGTCAAACGCCAGATGGCAGGCGGCCTGGGCCACTGCCTGGGTTGAGGTGAGCATCTCTTTTTTATGGAGACGTTCTCTCCAGGGCCAGGTGGGGAATGAATCATCAGTATCAGCCGCAATCCTTGCCATTATTTCCACGGCTTTCACCGGGTGCTGTCCGATGGCGGTCTCCTCGGAGAGCATCACGGCATCTGTGCCGTCCAGGATGGCATTGGCCACATCGGTCACCTCCGCCCTGGTCGGCCTTGGGTTCTCCACCATGGAACGGAGCATCTGGGTGGCGGTGATGACCGGAATCCTGGCGTCAGCCGCTCTCTGGATGAGCATTTTCTGGACCTGGGGCACCTTGAACAGAGGCGTCTCCACACCCAGGTCCCCGCGGGCGACCATTATTCCGTCTACCATCGAGATGATCTCGTCAATGTTGGTGATAGCTTCATGCTTCTCTATCTTGGCAATCAGGGGTATGTCTCCGCCCAATTTCTTCATTGAACTGCGGGCATCTTCCACATCCCGGGCATTCCTGACAAAAGACAAGGCTACGTAATCAACATCCATGGCAATGCCAAAGGCGAGGTCAACCTCGTCTTTCTCGGTCATCAGCGGCACTGATATCGACCCGGAAGGCAGGTTGATCCCCTTGTGGGAGCTGAGCTCTCCGCCCACAACAACCCGGCAGATAATGTCCCCCCTGGCAATATCAACCCTGCTGACTGTCATTTCCACGGTCCCGTCGGCAAGAAGAAGGGTGTCGCCCGCCTTAACCTCCCGGGGGAGATCATGGTAGGTCACCGAGACTTCCCGCGCGTTCCCCTGCACATCCCGGCTGGTAAGCACGAATTCAGTTTCCGGCTCAAGCTTCACCGGCTCCTGAGCGAACGTCCTGATCCTGATTTTTGGCCCCGCAAGGTCCTGGAGAATCGCCACGGGCTTTTCCAGCCGGGCCGATATCTCCCTGATCCTCTCGATATTTTCAGCATGCTCATCACGGCTGCCATGCGAAAAATTCAGGCGGGCAACATTCATGCCCGCTTCGATCAGGGCCTCGATCATCCCGGAATCCCGGGAAGCAGGGCCGATGGTGCACACGATTTTTGTCTTTCGGTTGTTTTTCATAACAGGCGTATTCTATTCCATGCAGCCCCTCTGCGTCATAACTCCATGTTAAAAAATCAGTATATTTCCAGGCAGCGCCGTATCCCACGCTACACAATGTCAGCATGACTGTGTAATCAGCTACACCAGAATGGATAACAAGCGACATACTCCCGGCATCCCGAATTCCGCATACAGAGGATACCAGATAATATTATCCATTCTGGTAAAGATTTACAGGCGGCAAATGGATGATTCAGTTATATGGAACAGGAATTGCTTATAATTAAACGTGAGCTTTCAGGTTAAAAGCTGCACAAAAAAACTCAACAATTACTGGATATTTTTTCGAACCAAAGGATACTTTGCATCATATACAATATTCAGTGATTTAATTAGTTTTTGATTATCAGGAAAAAGAACTGTGATAAAATGATAACCCGCTAGAGATCAACGGATTTTTCGGGTAGATATCAGGAAGTTAATTTCAGGAAAGCCAAAAAAATGAAAAAATATTTAGTATTCCTTATGGTGTTAGTTTTTATAAGCACACCGGCTTTCGCTGATTTCGCGGATATTTACGAAACCGGGGCCGAGAGCTTCATACCCGGTCTAGATCTAGGCAGCCTCATCGCCGGCGGCGGATCAAAAGTCGGAAATTCAACGGCAGCCCAGTTTGCCACGGTAACCGGATCCATGGAGACCGGCGGAATGCAGCTTTCCCTCAACCTGAATTCCATGCTGCAAAGCGGAATCCCCTGGTTCTGGGACGGTTGGCACAAAGGGTGGATCCTGAACATACCTTCCCTGGGATTGGATCCCTCTGTTTACAACGACATGGTTTTGACCTTCGAACTGATCCTCAGTGACGGGACCACCACCAGGACCAGCGGATCAATAATCTCGGGAAGCCCCGCATCCGGAATCGCTCTCATGGTAGGCCTCGAAGGGCTTAACCTCTCTTCCTGCCTCGACGGAACCCTTAACCTGGCCATTTCATTCACCGGAACCGAGGATAATTTCAAGATTGCGGTACCCGAACCTGGAACACTGATCCTGCTCGGACTCGGAATTCTTGGAACAGTGATGGCCAGATTTTATTACCGGCGTCCTTCCAGGCAGGGCAACAAGTAGCGCCATCCTCCCGCCGGAAGTGGCTGGAGCATCTTGCTCCAGAAATGCGCTGCTGCGGCATCCTCCCATTTGAGATTTGGCGTTTGTGATTTTCCCCTGAGGGGGCTGCCGCCTCACGGCGGCGTTTATTGCAATGCGGATCGGGAGATCCGCGCTCCCGGCACCGGAGGTTACTGGAGCTGGCAGCTCCAGCTACAACACTACCCATTCTTCTTCAACCCGTGTTTGTCCATGATTTCATAAAGGGTGGGACGGCTTACGCCCAGGGCATCGGCCGCGGAGCTGATATTTCCGGCGCAGGCTTCCAGGGCGGCTTCCGCCATCTCCTTTTCCAGGGCTTCCCGGGCTTCCTTCAGGTTAAGCCTGTTAAAGCTCTTCTCCTCGGAATCGATCCCCAGGTCCCTGAGGTGGATCTGGGGGCCCTCGGCCATGATCACGGCGCGCCTGATCTTGTTCTCGAGTTCCCTGATGTTCCCCGGCCAGCCGTATTTACGAAGGGCGCCCAGGGCCTGCCGGGAAAATCCTGTGATGTTCCGGCTCCCATCTTCCAGCGAATAGTGGAGAAAACTGTTGGCCAGCATTAAAATGTCATCCCCGCGCTCCCTCAGGGGGGGGACCTCAATGGTCACGACAGCCAGTCGGTAAAAAAGGTCTTCCCTGAACCCGCCGTCCCTGATCAGTTCCTGCAGGTCGATATTCGTGGCCGCCACCACCCTGGTGTCAGTGGCAATCTCACTGCTCCCGCCGACACGCCGCAGCTTTCCGTCGTTGAGGAACCGGAGCAGCTTCACCTGGAGCGGAGGGGAAAGCTCCCCGATCTCATCCAGCAGCAGTGTCCCGCCCGACGCCATTTCCAGGAGGCCGACCCTCCGGTCGACAGCGCCGGTGAAGGAACCCTTCTCATGCCCGAACAGTTCGCTTTCCAGGAGGTTCTCGGGGATGGCCCCGCAGTTGATCGGGACGAACTCCCCATTCTTCCTGCGGCTCAGGTTGTGGATGGCCCTGGCCACAAGTTCCTTTCCGGTGCCGTTTTCACCGGTGATCATGACCGGAGCGCTGCTGGTCGCGACCTTCCTTATCCTGGAATAGAGCTCCTCCATCACCTCACTGCTGCCCAGCATCCCTTCAAAAGCATCTTCAGGCCGGCTGTCGCTCCGCAGGCGGCTGATCTCGCACTCCAGATCATAAAGGTTAAAGGCCCTTGCCAGCACGACCTTCAGCACCTCGGTCTCTATGGGCTTCTGGAAAAAATCATAGGCGCCCTTGCGGATGGCCTTCAGGGCGTTCTTCCTCTCTTCCTGGCCGGTAATGACCAGCACCTTGGTGCGGGAATCCATTTCCACGATCTGCTCCAGGGCCAGGAACCCCTCCTGGACCCCTCCCGCATCAGGCGGAAGCCCCAGGTCCAGGCATACCACCGGGGGACGCTGTTCCTCAACCAGCCGCAAAGCCTCATCCCGGTCCCCGGCCTGGATCACGTCATAGGTATCCTGCAGGGCCCATTTCATCTGGCTCCGGATCCCCTGCTCATCATCAACGACCAGTAATGGAGATTTCGAAGAACTCAAGATCACACCTCACAGCAAGCTGAAAAAATCCCTTAAACAAAATGACCGGCGGCTCCCTACTCCCGGTTCGCAGGCACGTCTGGAGAAGGCAGGAGAAGATCTCCGCGGGCTCCGCGATCTCCCCGGAATGAAATCAGAATCCGGCAGGAAGAACAACCCTGAAGGAAGATCCCTCTCCGGGCTCGCTTTCCACCTCTATTCTCCCGTTGTGCGCTTCCACAATCATGCGGCTCTGGAATAATCCTACTCCCATACCCTGATGTTTAGTGGTCTGGAAAGCCTGGAAGAGACGCTCCCTGACAAAATCAGCGGACATGCCCGTGCCCCTGTCCGCGACCTCGATGACCACGGAGCCGTCCGCCCGGTAGATGCTGACCGAGACCGGGAAATCATCCGGGCCCCTGTCCGCGCCCTCACCGCCTGCGGCCGCGCTCTCGAATCCGGTCCCGAGCCTGCCCCGGCCGGCCTCCTCCACGGCTTCCCCGGCATTGAGCAGCAGGTTCACCAGCACCTTCCGCATCTGTTCCCTGTCGATCCTGACCCGGGGCACGTCCCTGAAATCCTCCCTGATCATCCCCCCGGTTTCAGGGCGCATCCCGGCAAGCACACCCTGGACGAATTCCCGCAGGTCCACGGGCTCGGGCTGCACCCGGATCTCGTCCCTCAGGAGGACCATTCCGGACGAGATCCGCTTAATCCTGGCAACCGATTCAGAAAGGACCTGGAGGGCGTCGACCCTGAATTCCTCGTTATCATAGAACTTCGGCAGGTTCTCAACGGTCAGGGAAAGCTGGTTGGCGAGGTTTTTCATGTCGTGCAGGAAAAACGCGGACATGTTCCTGAACGCCTCCACCTCTGAAACCTCGGCCACCTTCTGGAACAGTGACACGTTCAGAAGGGCTCCGGCCGTCTGCTGCCCGAGCATGTCGAGCAGCTCCCTTTCCTCCAGCGTCATCCCCCGGTGCCCGACCTTCTGCCCGAACGCCAGGAACCCGAGCAGGCTCTCTTTTCCCCTGAGGGGAATAATCCCCTGGCAGCCCGTACTTTCGCAAAAACCCTCCATCCCGGGCAGGGCGGCCCCGGCCGCCTCAAATTCAATCAGCCCGTCAGACACCGCCAGCATCTTCTCCAGGTCATCGGAATGGATGCCTTTCCATTTTTCATCCAGCCCTGAGGAAGAGGCCGAGAGATTAAACCGCCGGGTACGGGGGTCATAGGTCCAGATGGCGACAAACATCAGCTGCAGGTTCTCTGAAATCTTCCTGACCACGTCCCTGGCAATAGTGTCTTCATCAAAGACC
>CAZOGT010000214.1:0-5570 GCA_964579015.1 uncultured Acidobacteriota bacterium
TCCGGTCTTTGATGACCTGCTGCAAGTCGAATTCAAATTCATCCAGCAGGTCCCGGGCCTCGACCGAGAGCTTCGAGATATCCCCCGAATCAAGGCGGATAGCCTTGACATTGAACTTATCCCCCAGGTTTCGGGCCAGGTCAATGACCTTGGCCACTCCCTCCAGGGTATCGTATGTGTCGACCAGGAGAACGGTTTCCGGGTAGAGGGCGGCGAAGGCCTTGAATGCGGCGGCTTCATCCTGGTGCGCCTGGATGTAACTATGGGCCATGGTACCGGAAACCGGGATATCATACATTTTTCCGGCCAGGAGATTGGATGTCGCCGCAACCCCGGCAATATGGAATGAACGGGCCGCTTTCAGGGCGGCGTCGGTACCATGAGACCTCCGGCTGCCAAAATCGACGACGGACCTGCCCGAGGCGGCTTTCACTACCCGGCTTGCCTTGGAAGCCAGCAGTGTCTGGACATGGACCTGGTTCAGGACATAGGTTTCAATAATCTGGGCCTGGGGCAAGGGAGCTGTTACTTCGAGAAGGGGTTCCCCGGCAAAGACGGGTGTCCCTTCAGGCACAGCGTACACATCCCCTAAGAACCTCAAATCTTTCAGCCACTCCAGAAAACCGGGAGAGAGCATTCCTGTCGATGATAAATAGTCCAGGTCGGTTTCTCCGAAACAAAAGTTTTCCAGGTATTCAAGTACGGTTTCGAGCCCGCAGGCCAGCAGGAAGTTGCGGTTGGCCGGAAGCTCGCGCACATAAAGGCTAAAGACCGCCTCTGCCGTCATCTGCTCCCTGAAGTAAGCCTGGAGCATGGTCAGTTCATAGAGGTCGGCAAAGAGGGAGAGTCCCATCCCTTTCCCATCAGCCGGGGCAAGTGACGAAATCTTTCCTCCTGGTTTCTTCATTCGCCCTGCATGACTCTGGGTATCCATTTTCATAATGCCCTTGCCGCGTTCAAAAAAAACTCCCTCTTCCCTCTGCTTACCGGTGCCGGGAGCGCCTCCCAGGAGCCGGGACTGGGAAAAACGCAGGTTAACCCATCATAGCACTTCCCCGCCTGAAGCTGAATCTCTCGCTGACAGGACTATTCCAGGGCTGGTGTAATTTTGAAAGCAGACGGCCTATCCAGGTCGGCGACAGTTGACTCACACCAGTCAATTCAGGCAATCTGCCGGTCAGTCCAGGGAAGACGGGAGATCCAGGTGCCGCAGGATGAACCTGGTCATCAATTCCCGCATCTGCCTTACCTGGAGGGGATCACGCACACTGTGCCTGGAGCCTGGATACATCATGAAATCGAATTGGATTCCGGCCTTCTGCAGAGCCTCCATCAGCATGACCGAATTTTGAAGATGAACATTGTCATCCATGGCTCCATGAAGGAGAAGGAGCCTCCCATGAACATTCCGGGCCGCTTCCACAGCAGAAGAACTTTCATATCCGGCTCGATTCTTCACAGGACAGCCCATGAACCTCTCCGTGTAGATGGAATCATAATATTTCCAGTCAGTAACCGGGGCGCCGGCGATTCCAATTCTGAAATAATCGGAGTGAGAAAGGGCGAAAGCAGTCACGTAACCGCCGTAGCTCCATCCCCACAGTCCGATGCGTTCTTTATCAACCCACTGATGCTGAGCCAGCCAGTCGATCCCGTCCTCAATGTCCCGAAGTGCCGTCGGACCGAGGTTCCGGTATCCTTCCCAGGCTGACCTGACACCTTTCCCGCTGGCGATACGGTCGTCAAAAATCCAGATAATGTATCCCCGGCTCGCCAGGAACTGGTGCCACATGTATGTTTTCCCGCCCCATCGGTTGAGGACGCTCTGGCTTCCCGGTCCTCCATAGGTATGCATCAGGACGGGGTATTTCCGGGATGGGTCAAAATCCGGAGGCTTGATGATCATGGCCTCCAGGAGAAATCCATCCCCGGCTTCCACCTGGACGAACTCAAGGCCGGAGAGTTGAAAACTCTCAAGGACGTCAACCCTGTTTTCAAGGATGGTCCTGACCAGGCTCCCGTCGGATCGCCGGAGGAAAACCCTTGGGGGTGTATTGACATCACTCCAGGTATCTACGAAGAGTGTCCCCTGCCTGTTGAAAAGAGCCCGGTGCTCCCCCGAGTCCCCGGAGATCCTTTCCAGGTTTGATCCGTCAAGGTGTACCCGGTAAACATGCAGATCCCGGAAGTCGCCTCCAGCGGCGGAAAAGAAGACTGTCCCCTTTTTCCGATTCTCTGTCCCCTGCTTCCCGCTAATCACCTCTGTCCCCTGCTCCAGGGACGCCGCGTGTAGGGCCCTGACGTCAAAATCCCCGCTGGTCACGGCCCTGATCAAATCCCCTGCAGCCGAATAATGATAAATATGGCGGAATCCGGTCCTCTCACTCTGCCAGAGAAAGGTTCCGTCGGGAAGCCATACGGGTTCGCCGAGCCTGTTGACCCAGGCGGGCGAAGTCTCCCTGATCAGCAATGTTTCCTTCCCGTTTTCGGGGTTGAAAGCCAGCAATTCGAGCCAGATCTGCTCCCGGTCCTGGACCTGCACGGTAAGCAAGTCGGAGCCGGGGGACCAGTCCACTCTTACCGCCAGGATATCCCGGCCTGCGAAGCGCTTGAGATCCATCCATTCAACATTCCCATTCTCGATGGAAACAACTCCGATCCTCACTCTGGCATTGGGATCGCCCGGATAGGGATATCTCTGTTGTTCAATTCCGGAAGGGATGGAGCGCTGGTCAACAATCGTGCTGACCGGGACCTCGGATACATCGAGCTGCAGGAAAGCCAGGTATTGGGAATCAGGGCTCCACCAGTAACCCTTGAAATTACCCCTCCCGTAAACCTCTTCCTGGTAGACCCAGTCAAGGCAGCCATTCAGGATATGATCTCCTTCCCTCTCAGTCAGCCTTTTCACCTCTCCTGATCCAATCTCCACCAGATGAAGGTCTCCTTCGCTCACAAAGGAAACTGATCTGCCGGAAGGACTGCAGGCGGGAACCCGGGGATTAAAAGGTTTACCGGCCAGCAGGGCCAGGTTCTGGGAATGGATATCAAGCAGAAAGAGCCCTTGAGCGCAGCGAACCAAGACCTTGTCTTCTCCCGGGGAAATGACAAATTCGGATTCCCTTAACAATTCAACTGCCGCCTCCCTGTCAATCCCCTGGATATCAGCCAGGGACTGCGGAAGGGATGAGGTATCGACCAGGGCGTCTTCCTTTCCGGTCAGGGCCTCGATACTGGTGAAAACCCCGTCATTGAAACCGGACTTTTTAAGGAGGTGCGACCCTGAAGCGGACCATTCCAGGCGGGGGACATCCGCCCCGCTGAACCTGACGGCGCTGTCCGGATGGTAAATATCATCCAGGGTAAGCTTTCTTTTACCGGCTTCAGTATTCGCAAAAACCATAAGGAGCATCATAATAGAACAGAAAAGTCTCATCAGGAAATGATAGCCTAAAGACAGGAATATTTTAAGCCTGCTCCTGATCACCACTTGACCCGAATCGCCGGCAAGAGACCTCGGGGCAAGGAAGCATACAAATGGTGGCTGATTTTTTCTAATTTCAAAAGTTTTCATATTTACGAGCATAATAATCGTTTAATATAGGGGCGAGGAGGAAAAATGGAAGATAGAGAGAACCAACCGAACCTTGACCAAAAGGGTCTCCCGAAAACCTCTGGTAGTTTCTGGGATATTTTCCTGGAGCCGTCGAAGGCTTTTGAAGCGATCAACAGGAAGCCTGTCTTTGTAATCCCCCTGGTCCTCTGCATCCTGGCGTCTTTTGCCACATCCTTTGTGATGTACAGCAGGATTGACATGGCCCAGGCTATGCGAACCCAGATCGAGTCAAGCCCGGCTGCCGGGCAGTTAACGGAAGAGCAGATAAGCGAACAGGTTGAAATGGCGGTGAAGTTCGGCAGGATCAGTGCCCTGGTTGCTCCCTTGATTATGGTTCCCCTGATAATCCTCCTGATTGCCGGACTGATGATGCTGGGGATCTATGTTTCCGGTTCGGAGGTCCGGGGAGCTCCGCAGCCCGGGACTGAGCTGACCGGAAAAACCTGTGATGCCTGCGGGAGAATTCTGCCTTTGGAATCAGTTCCCGGGCATCATTGCCCCCATTGCGGCGCTGAATTTGTTGGTTCCGCGGATCTTGTTAAATCGGATGATGGAGCAGTATTATCCAGCAAAAGAGCGGACACGGAACAATCCCGGGAGATCCCGGTCAAGGGTTCAGGCTTCTCAAAGGTATTTGCCGTTGCGGCAACTTCAATGTTCTTTTACACCGTTGTCAGCGGAATACTTACGATAGCTGTAATCCTGGTTACTTCTGATCCCAATACAATCAACATCCACAATCCTGTATTCACCAACCCTGCAGGGCTGGTGGATTCCGAAGAATCCAAAGTACTGTACACGTTGCTGACCCATCTGGATCTCCTGGTCTGGTACACCATTTTCCTGATGGGGTTAGGCTTGTCCAGGATAGCCTCCAAATGTTCAGTGATCAAGGGAATGGTCCTGATAGGCGCCTGGTATGTACTCTATGCCCTTATTCACACCGGGTTCTCCATGATCTTTTAATTGGTCTGGACACTGCCGCCTTAAGCCCGGGACTGCTCCCAAAAAAAAGGGCTGCCGGCTTCTGTTCAGCCGACAGCCCTTAAAACGTGAAATGTAAAACACCTATTTCTTTTCTTCTGAACCCACCAATTCAAGGATAGCAAGTTCAGCGTTATCGCCTTTCCGGATACCCAGCTTCAAGATCCTGGTATAGCCGCCATTCCTCTCCGCGAACCTGGGGGCTACATCAGCAAAAAGCTTATGGACTACTTCCTTTTTTCGGATATAAGAAAGCGCCTGTCTCCGGGCATGCAGGCCTTCTCTCTTGCCGAGGGTAATCATCTTCTCAGCAACCGAACGAAGTTCTTTTGCCTTAGGCAGGGTAGTAACAATTCTTTCTTTATCAATAAACTCCGTCACCATATTTCTGAGCATAGCCCTTCTATGGCTGGAAGTCCTTCCCAATTTTCTATTAGCCAAACGATGTCGCATCTTTTTCCTCCGCTATGGGGCGACGATAAGTCAACCTACGGCCTTTCAATCATGCAATTGAATAAAGGAGACAATCAGTCTTCCGTCCCGTCAATAATTCTGCCCTGTTCGTCAATTTTCATGCCGAATGAAAAACCCATGTCGGCAAGGATTTCTTTAACTTCATTCAAGGATTTCCGTCCGAAATTCTTGGTTTTAAGCATCTCGGCTTCAGTCTTTGTGATCAACTCCCCGATTGTCTGAATATTTGCATTCTTAAGGCAGTTGTAGGATCTGACCGACAGTTCCAGTTCAACGATGGATTTATTCAGCTTTTCGTTGATTACAGAAGTCACCTCATCTACTTCAGGTTCCTTCTCTTCCGGTTCTTCCTGGAAATTAATGAACATGAAAAGGTGGTCCTTAAGGAGCTTTGCTGACTTTCCGATCGCGTCATAGGGTTTAAGGCTCCCGTCGGTCCATACCTGCAGATTCAACTGGTCGTAATCAGTGGACTGCCCCAGCCTGGTGGCTTCGA
>CAZOGT010000215.1:0-5558 GCA_964579015.1 uncultured Acidobacteriota bacterium
GGGTGGACGAAGTGTACGAGGCGGACGGGGTGGACAGTGTGGACCTGGTGGACGGGGTGGGCCTGGTGGACAATGTGGACAGGCTATTGGGCAGTCTGGTTTGGGTTTGGGAGGTGCCGGGCTGGTTCGGGTTTCAAAAGCTCTGATCAGTGGCTGATTCTCAGGCCTTTCCAATCCGGGGGAGGGATGCCCACACGGACAGGGCAGCGGCAACAAGCACCAGGTTCTTGATTATGTATTGGCCTTCGAGGGTCGGCGCATAGGGAAGCCTGGTAAATGTTTCCGCGGGAAGGAGAAAAAGGGGGCTCATGGCCCCAATCATCTGCAGCAGAAAGAGCAGTATTGTCAGGCGTAGAAATATTCCGGTAATGAAACCCAGGCCAATCAAGACTTCCCAGGCAGCCAGTATCTTGATGGAAACCGAGGGATGCACCAATCCAAGAGTCAGCAGGTCCATGGTTGACGAGGCCAGTCCTTCGGCAGGGCTCAACCCGGGAAAGAATTTAAGGAAGCCGAACCAGGAGTAGGTGATTCCCAGGCTGATTCTCAGGATCAGCGCCATGTGTTTCCTGAGGAGAGAAGAAATATTTTCTTCAAGTTTGAACACCATGCTTATTAATCTCATCATTCTTCCTGCCCCAGCGCCTCCCTCACCTTGGAGGCGAGTTCCTTCCTCGAGAAAGGCTTCTGGATAAAGTGCACACCTTCGTCGAGGACTCCGTGATGGGCGATAACGTCGGCGGTGTAGCCGCTCATGAACAGGGTCTTGAGGCCCGGATGGACAGCTTGCAACCGGGCGGATAGCTGTTTGCCGTTCATCTCGGGCATTACCACGTCGGTAACCAGGAGGTCGATCCCCCCGGCATGCTCTTCGGCCAGGGTGATCGCCTCGCCCGGCGAGGTGGTCCCCATCACCCAGTAGCCGAGCGTTTCCAGTATCAGCATCGTCATTCTCATGATTTCAGGCTCATCCTCGACTACCAGGACCGTCTCGCCGCGGGCCTGCTCGATTTCCGTTTCAGCCTCCCGGTGAGCGTCCGTGATGTCACCGGCCCGGAGTTTTAAGTAGATGCGGAGGGTCGTGCCCCTGCCGGGCTCGCTGTAGGCATTGATAAAACCTTCATTCTGGCTGACGATTCCATAGACCGTGGCCAGCCCGAGCCCCGTGCCCCTCTGGAGGTCCTTGGTAGTGAAAAAGGGCTCGAAAGCCTTGTCAAGGGTCTCGCGGTCCATGCCGCAGCCGTCATCGCTGACAGCCATCATGGCGTAGTCCCCGGGAACAAACCCGTGATGGTCAGCGCAATAGGCCTCGTCAAAATGTTTAATCCCGGTTTCGATCGTGATTCTCCCTGCTCCATCAATGGAATCCCGGGAGTTGACGCAGAGGTTGGCCAGGACTTGGTTGACCTGCACCGGGTCCATGTTGATTGGAAGCGTCCTGGTGCAGGGGATCCATTCCAGGTCGATGTCTTCCCCGATCAGCTTCCTGAGCATCTTGAGCATCTGTTCAACCGTGTCGTTGAGGTCGAGGATCCTGGGGCTGATGGGCTGCCTGCGGGCGAATGCCAGCAGCTGGCGGGTGATCTCCGCCGATTTTCCGGCGGCATTGAGGATTTCCTCGATCTCATTGTCCATCGGTTCACCTGCTTCTAACTTTACCTGGGCCAGTTCAGCATAGCCGATGATAACACTCAGCATGTTGTTGTAGTCATGGGCCACCCCGCCTGCGAGGCGGCCGACGGATTCCATCTTCTGGGCCTGGTGCAGCTGGTCTTCCAGGGAGGCGGCCCTTCGTTCAGCAGCTTCGCTTTCTTTTTCCATCCGGATCATGTTCAGGGCATAGGCGAAGTCGTCGGCCATTTCATTGAAAAGACCTTGTTCCTCTTCGTCAACCGGAAGATCCCAGGCAACCACAACCAGGAGGTAGCCGAACGTCAGGCCGCTGTTCTCCAGCCTCGCGCAGAGGGACTGGCCGGAACCGGATGACCTGCCAACAGGGCATCCGGAGCAGGACGGGTCCTGGTGGTCGATCAGTAGCGCCCTATCGCTCTTCCCGGACATGGCGCAGCAGGAGGGGAGCACCCCTTTTTCCAGGTCGGACTCCAGGGCCGCAAAGGCAGGTCCCATGCCGGATTCAGCCCACGCGGCAGGAAGGCTGTCTTCATCAGTAAGGATTATCAGAGCGCACTGGTAGCCGCGGTTTTCCGCCAGCAGGCGGCAGCCCTCCCTGATCAGTCTTTCCCGGTCCTTTTCCCGGACTATCAGCTGGTTCACATCCCGGACAGTCCTCAATACACTGTTCAGGTGCTCGATTCTATCCCGGGCCAGGCGGTTTTCGGAGATGTCCTGGATGGTGGCGAATATTCGGGGCTCCAGGCCGTCCCTCCTTTCAATTACGCCGACGGTCCTGACAAAGAGCGTATTGCCTTTCCTGCAGATAATCCGGTATTCATTGGGGGTAAGCCGGTCTTCCCCGGAGTCGATGCAATCCCTGATCCACCTGTTCACCCGGTCCAGGTCCTCCGGATGGTGGATTTCCAAATTGACCCTTTCAAGATCAAATGCTTCTGACTTGCTGTACCCTAATAGATCGTATAGAGCATCAGACCAGCTGATTTCTCCGGTTTCCAAATCCCAGATAAAATCCCCCATCCTGGCGATGCGCTGGGCTGCCACCAGCCTCCTTTGGCTCTCCCGCAGGGCCTCCTCCGCTTTCTTGCGGTAGGTGATGTCCTCCATTGCCCCCATGATGCCTATGACATTGCCTTTTGCATCATGAAGAGGCGCCGCCGAGAGGCTGACATTCAGTAATTCCCCGTTTTTAGTGTGCCTGACCAGCTCTTTCCCTGCAAATCCTCCACTGGTAAGCACGCTTTCGCGAAGGAGGGAAAACTCTTCATTTTTGTCCTTCGGGACAATGGGCAGTGGTCTGCCGATAACCTCTTCAGCCTTCCAGCCGAAGATTTTTTCAGTGGATGCGTTCCAGGTCAGCACGTTGCCGTCCAGGTCTACGCTGTACAGCGCCACGGGAGAACAGGAGATAATGGCCTCCTGAAACTCGTAGCTGCGCCGCAGTTCCTCGGTCCTTGCCGCCACCTGCTTTCGGAGTGACCAGGACCAGAGCACGGATCCCAGGAGCACCAGGAACAGAGGGATGATTATTATCGCGGCATATTTCAGGATGTCGGCAAGACCGGGAACAGTCTCCTGGTAGACTCCCAGCCACCTGTTATGGATTTTCCGGTATTCGCCGCTTTCTTCAAGGATCCTCAGCCCCTCGCTGAACTGGGCCAGGAGAGGCCTGTTATCGTTCAGGACGGCATAGCAGTATTCGGGGGCGAGAAACGGTTTCTGCCCCGCCACGAGGTTTTCCCACCCCCTTTTTTCCATCCAGTAGAGGGCGCTGCTCCTGGACAACAGGGCACAGTCATGTTTCCCCTCGGCCAGTTCCCTGAGCGCGTCTTCCTGGGAATCCAGGGCTGTCACCTGGTGTTTGAGTCCGTTTTCAACCAGGAAGTCGTGAAGGATGTCGCTTTCCTGTACCACTAATCTTTTTCCCTGCAAATCTTCCAGGGATGATGGGGGCGGGCCTTCTCCCTCGCGTACCACGGCGACCTGGTGGTTCAAGGTATGGGGCGGGGAAAAATCGAAGATAAGGTCCCGGTTTTCGGAGAAGAACATTCCCTGCAGGGCATCAATTTCCCCGTTGTGAAGGGCTTCAATAATCTCGGGCCAAGGCCCCAGGCGGATTTCAATATTGAGTCCTGTTTCCCTGGCTATGGCGCGGCTCAGTTCAACATTGTAGCCGGAGGGAACCCCATTTTCGTCCAGGTATTCATATGGCGGAAAGTTGTAATCTCCGCCGATTATTATCGGCCGGTCGGAAGGGAGTTCCAGGGAGGCAAACCATTTGGCATGGAGCCTGCGGTGGGTCCCGTCAGCAATTACCAGGGAGAGCCCTTCATTAAGGAGTGCCAGGGTATCCCTGTCTCCCTCCCTGACGGCGAAGCAGAAATCCTGCTGAAAGTTTTCAATGGGTCGATTGACAACCTCCAGGTTTGTCAGGCCGTTTTTCTGGATCAGCCTGAGGGCGACCAGCCTCTGAATTACCACGGCATCGTGCAGGCCGCGGGAGAGTTCCAGGAGAGCG
Source organism: uncultured Acidobacteriota bacterium (assembly GCA_964579015.1). Taxonomy (GTDB): domain Bacteria; phylum Acidobacteriota; class UBA6911; order RPQK01; family JAPXNP01. The sequence goes on from CAZOGT010000215.1 coordinate 4,151, forward strand.
GTGTCAAAGGTGCTGGTTGTACGGATGTCAATGCCCCGGTCTTCACGTCTGAGAAACTCTTCGGCGTTGTCACCTTCCATCACGGCGACCCGGCTTCCCCTCAGGTCCTCAAGAGAGCGGATGTTCGTAGTGCCTTTCCGCACCACGATGGCACCATGGATCGACATGTAGGGGAAGGTGAAGTCAAAGATCTCCTCCCTCTCGGGGGTGCGGCCTACCAGGGGAAGGGCTTCGACCTCGCCCTGCTCCAGCCATGAGCGCACCTTGTTCCATGGGCCGGTGCGGAATGTCACCTCCCGAGCCATGGCATCCAGGGCGGCCCGCATCAGCTCGACTGAAAAGCCGTCGGGTTCCCCGTTTTCATCGATGATGCAGAAAGGGGGATACTCTATCTCGGAGGCGGAAAGGAGAGGGGGAGCGCCGTCCCGCGTGACCTGGAGGTCCTGCGCGGCGGAGAAGCCGCCGGCAGAAAGCAGCATCAGGGCTGAGGATATGACCAGGAGCGGAAGGCTCCTTTTTTTGTTGTCAACGCTTCTGAAATTATTTAACTTGCAGATACTGTTGGTTTTTCGAGCTCTCAATTCTCCTTATTATACCATGGTTCCCCGACGGGCCGGCTCCCGGAGGAGCCAGGGTGAGAGTAAAATTGTGGTTCCAAATGGACAACCAACTCAGAAAGTGTTACCTATGTCCTGACTGCACCGTCGGAAGTTCGAAAATCTCACATCTCCGATCTCACTTCCCTGCATCGCTCCTTCAGAGCTTGCATCCCGGCAGGTGCGACCCCACCTGGGGTTCCCCCGAACCTCCGGTTCGGGATCACCTGGGGTCACGGATGCGGCCACATCAATTCAACGGCGCCGCCAGGCGCCATCCACCATGAGGGCCGCAGGCCCGGCATTCAATAGGGAAATCCTAAATCCGAAGCTCGAAATCCGAAAGAAACGCAGCTCCAGCTACAACACCGCGGCATACACCCATTTGTGATTTGGTGTTTGTGATTTCTCCCTAAGGGGGCTGCCGCCTGCCGGCGGCGTTTTTTGCGATGCAGATCAGGAGATCTGCGCTCCCGGCTGACCTTTCCCGGCGTCGGGGTCGAGTCCCTGCTCGGCAGGCTTAGCCCCAAAGATGCAGGTCTGCCTCGTCATTTTTTCGATACCGACGCCGATACCGACCCCGACCCCGACCGTTGCCCTCAATCATGTCCGGGATCGTGATTTCCTTCAGCAATATTTAACGGAATCGCCTGGGAGGCACGTAGAAGCTGTTCTCTTGCATTACGGTAGCCTTCGAGTCGTTCGCAATATCGATATGCCCAGCCAACATATTCTATAGCTGCCCGGTAAACATCAGGATTCTCGTGCCCAAATGACATCGAAACTCCCTCTCATCATTTTTTCGATACCTT
>CAZOGT010000216.1:0-5502 GCA_964579015.1 uncultured Acidobacteriota bacterium
CAGGGATGTCCTTACCCCGGGGATCTCGGTGCGGGCGAACCCGGTGATTCCGGGACCGTCGGTGGTTTCCGCTGTCGCGTAGGCATTGCTTATGCCATGACCTGTGCCGAAGAGTTCTTCAGCTGTCCTGGTGATAAAACCCTTGCCGGGAATGATGATCGGTTCAGCTTCAAGGCTTCCTCCGGTTCCGGAGAGGGTGAATGATACGGCCAGGGGCTCATCAAAAGGGTTCAGAATACTTAACTGGATATCAGGAGCAGACTCTTTCAGGAGGCCTTCGGCCAGGGGACGCGTGAAATAGAGTTTTTTGGCGTACCTGGTCTGTGATTCCGCGCCATCCATCAATTTCAGGTCACTGGCTCCGAAAAGGAATAAGCTTCCCATCCTGTTGGTATTTTCAGCCGCAACTTCAATCCATGAAATATCCGAAAGATAAGGTCCGGGCCCGAAAAACTCTACTCCCAGCAGGGAGAGCTGTTCGTGCGGCTGGACCTGGGTAAAGGAGGGATTGACTTCCGTATTTTCCTGATTTCCGTTTTCATCGTAGGCGGTGAGGGCCAGGTTGAAGGGGGTGTCTCCGAAATTGGAGACAACAACACCAGTGTACCTGCCCGCGCCCCTTTTCCAGCTGGGGATGAAAGCCCGGCTGATGGTGCCGGTGGTGACCGTTGCCGTTTCCTGTTCAGGGCTGGTTAAAATATTCTTGTTTCCAGGATGATCCCAGGTTACTGTCCGGAGCTGGAAGGTGTAGTCCTCCCCTGGTTCAAGATCAGGTATCGTGTAGGAATCGGTTTTTTTGTCACCAGTGATTCCGGCCCGGGTGAATTCAGGGTCCGCATCCTTTTTGAAGAAGATTTCGTAGCCTCCGTCATCTCCAGTGTAGGGGATCGGATCCCAGGTGAGGTCAACCCGGTTTTCAAGGGCGGAGCCGCCCGGAGCCGCCGCCGCCAGGTTCCGGGGTGTCAGGGTCTGGGTGTTGGAGAATCTGTTTCCGTGCTTTTTTTCGACCGGGATAAGGATGTTGTCGTTAAGGGACTGCAGCCGGTTCCAGCGCAGGTCCATTGATTCGGGAGGGCTGACAAGAAAACCAGGCAGCTCACCTGACAGCAGGTTTCCTGAAGCCCATAAACCCCTCAGGTTCTGGAGATTTCCGAAGGTGTTGGGCACTGTTCCTTCCAGGCGGTTGTTCGATAGCCCGATCATTCTCAGTGATCCCGCATAACCAAGGTTATCCGGGATCGCGCCGCTGAGGTTGTTATTGGCCAGGTAGAGGGCGTTGAGGAAATTGATCTTTCCCAGTTCCGGGGGACTGCCCCCCTCCAGCTGGTTGCTGTGCAGCGATAGCCTGGCCAGGTTCTGCAGGATTCCCAACTCCGGGGGAATCGGCCCTGTAAGCTGATTGTCGTGCAGGGAAAGGGTTTGCAGGGCACCCAGCCACCTGAGGGTTGTGGGGATCTCCCCGGTGAGGATGTTTCCATTAAGCTTGAGGGTTGAGAGGTTGACCATGGATCCGAGAGATTCAGGAATGATTCCGGTTAAGCGGTTTTCCGACAGGTCAAGAAAATAGAGGAGTTCAAGCCGGGAAAGGTCAGGATCGATCTCCCCGGTCAGCAGGTTGTTCCTGAGAGAAAGGTAGCGGAGGTTGGGCAAGTTGTTCAGCGAAGAGGGGATGGTGCCTGTGAGCCGGTTATCGCCCAGTGCCAGCTGGGTGAGTGATGAGAGGTTGCCGATAGCCTCGGGTATCGGGCCTGAGAGAAAGTTGCCGTCAATGAACAGGCGTTCCAGGCCTGTCATGCTGCCGATACCAGCTGGAATACCCCCCTCCAGGTGGTTGCGGTAGAGGGAGAGGACCAGCAGGTTCTGGAGTCCGAAAACCGATTCTGGAATTCCTCCGGTCAGGAGATTGCTTTCGAGCCAAAGATACTCGAGGCTGGCAAGGTTCCCGATATCCGCGGGAATCGATCCTGAAAGATAGTTTGCGGAAAGATCCACCCACTCCAATTGGGTAAGATCAGCCAGACCGGGAGGAATAGTCCCCTGGAGCCTGTTATCCCATAAGCTCAGGTAGCGCAACTGGACAAGGGTCCCGACTTCAACCGGTATCTCGCCCTGCAGGTAGTTCCCGGTTAAATCCAAGGATTCCAGGTAGGCAAGATTTCCGATTTCCCCGGGGATCTCGCCCTGCAGGTAGTTCCCGGTTAAATCGAGTTCCACCAGGTAGGGGAGATCTCCGATTTCCTGGGGTATATAACCGGAAAGGCGGTTGCCCGCAAGGTCCAGTTTCGTGACATGCCCGTTTTCCACGGTTACTCCATGCCAGGACCCGGCCGGGCTGAGGGTCTTCCAAAAGTCTTTCTTGAGCCATCCAGATCCTCCCGTGGCATTGTACAGGGCATGAAGGGCCGTGCATTCAGTATCCGGGATGCCTGAGCAGGATTCGGCTGAAGCGTTACTGATCGCAGGGACAACTGTCAGAATCAGCAGCATTGAAATTCTGGAAAATGATTTCCGGATATGCATGGGGATGATTAGTCTATTCATTGCGGGTACGCTCACTCGTTGTTCGCATTGTTGATCATTATGTCCTGGATCCAGTCGGCAACAGAAGAGACCCTGGCGTAAACGCCATAGTAGGTTCCGTTTCCCCAGCTGGTAAGGCCCGCGGTCCGCCAGGATTCTCCGTCAGGCACGATCAGCGGCCCTCCGCTGTCTCCGCTGGAAGTATCTTTCAAGCCGTCTTCAAATCCGGCACAGACTTCATATTCAGTAATCCAGCCAGGGTAGGGTCCGGTGAGCTTTCCGCACTCAGCAGTGGAGACAATCGGCAATTCCACTTTCTGGAGGGAAACAGCATAAGAGGATTGGTTCTGCTCAAGGCTTCCCCATCCAGAAGCGGTCGCTATCACGCCAGGTTCCGCCAGGTAAGCATCTTCCTCCGTGAGGATCGGTACGGGTTGGTGGGATGAAGGAGTCGCAAGGTGAAGAAGAGCTACATCAGGGACAGTGGCGGAAATGTAGTCAGGGTGGATGAAAATCTCTGATACCGACAGCCTTTCTCCGCGGCCCGGTTCTACATGGTAATTACCCAGCTGCACTTCTATTGAGTGAGGAACCCTCTTGAGCGCGCAGTGGGCGGCGGTTAAAACCCATTCGGAGTCGATCAGGATCCCGCTGCAGAAGAAGTTTTCATACTGGGTTTCCCCGGCAGGCACCAGGGCAGCCACAGCTGACAGCTCGTTCGGTGCAGCATCTTCTCCCCCGACGACTGAAGAAACTTGCTCTCCCTGGTTAAGATTTGTATTTCCGGCACCTGCCAGCGGCAGATTGCAGAGGCAGCAGAGCAGCACCAGGGCGGAAATGAATCTGTATTTTCTAATCATTATGATCCTCGATCCGGCAAATGTTTCGTCCATTTGCCCGAATTTCCTTGTGTCACATACTCAGGTAGATGCCAATAATATATGGTTTATTTCATAATCGGGTTGGGATAATGGTCACAGTTTGCAACAATCAGTCTATTTTTGTGACAGACCGACTTCTTTTTGCAGGTCCTTTATGCCTCCTGCATTTGCCACCAGTGTGAATCCTTCCTGGAGAAGCACTTCCTTGACGATTTCGGCTCTTTGCCCGTTACGGCAGTAAAGGACTATGGGAAAGTCCTTTTTTCCCCTGGCCAGCGCCTCAACCTCTCGGATGAACTGCATGAAATCCTGGAAGGGTATAAATACCGCCCCTTCGAGGTGTTCCATTTCGAATTCTTCCTCCGACCTGATATCAAGGAGGATAGCGTCTTCCTCATCCAGGAGGCTCAATGCCAGGGCCGTGTCAGAACCAGGCAGGACCGCATCCTTTTTTTCCGCTTGCAGGGGCCTGAAACTGAGAAGAGTAATGGCGAGAAGAAGGATCAGCAATCTTTGGTTTTCTGTCGGCAAAAATCTCCTGAGCATGTTGTTCGGCCTCAATATATCAGCATGGGAAACTCGTTGCAAAACCTGACCCGGATTTCTTGCCAGATTGCTACTGCGGCGAGCACATCCGTTCTGACTGCGTTATGATTATTATATGAATGATATGAAAAGAACGGTTTTTAACCGCCGGGGTTTCCTGGAGATTGCAGGCACCGGGGTACTTGCGGCCTCCCTGCGGCAGTTTCCGGTTTCAGCCCGGAATGGCCGGCCTCCCAATATCCTGATGATCCTGGTGGATGACCTGGGGTATGGAGACCTTTCCGCGTGGGGCGCCAGGGACATTCAGACCCCGCATATCGACCGGCTGGCAGCTTCCGGGATGCGCCTTGATAATTTCTATGCCAACTGTCCGGTCTGTTCTCCTACCAGGGCGGCGCTTCTTTCCGGCTGCTATCCTGATCTTGTCGGGGTGCCCGGGGTGATAAGGACCCACGAAGACGATAATTTCGGCTTCCTTACCGAAGAGGCTGAACTGCTCCCTTCAGTCCTGAAGAAGGCTGATTACCATACCGCCCTGGTCGGCAAGTGGCACCTCGGACTCGAGTCCCCCAACACTCCCCTGGACCGGGGCTTTGATTTTTTTCATGGGTTCCTGGGAGACATGATGGATGACTACTATACCCATCTCAGGCATGGCATCAATTACATGCGGAAGAACAGAGAGATAATCGATCCTGAAGGGCATGCCACTGATCTTTTTTCGGACTGGGGGGTGGACTACATCAGAAGCCGGGCGCGAGAGGAAGATCCCTTTTTTCTCTACCTGGCTTATAACGCCCCCCACACGCCGGTACAGCCCCCCGGGGAGTGGCTGGACAAGGTGAAAAAGCGAGAGCCGGGTATGGGGGAAGACCGCGCCAGGCTGGTAGCCCTGATTGAGCATCTGGATGACGGGATCGGCCGGGTGCTGGATTCGCTGGAAGCTAATGGTATGGAGGAAGAGACCCTGGTGGTGTTCACTTCGGATAATGGAGGCCTCCTGAGAGTCGGAGCGGACAATGGCCTTCTCCGCGGAGGAAAGCAGGACATGTACGAGGGAGGGATAAAGGTACCGGCCTGTGCGGCCTGGCCGGGGACTATACCCCCAGGACAGGAAAACAGGAGTGTTGGGCTTACCATGGACCTTTTTCCTACCTTTTGCGGCATAGCCGGGATTCCGGAGTGCCCTGGAGATATCAACGGGATATCCCTGCTGCCCGCTATCCTTGAAAATCGCCTGATGTCTGACCGGCGGAACCTCTTCTGGGTGAGGAGGGAAGGCAACAGGTATGGAGGAAGAGAGTATTACGCTGCCAGGTACGGGGACTTCAAGCTTTTGCAGAATTCTCCTTATGAGCCGATGGAACTTTACAACCTGGCCGAGGACCCGGAAGAGTCCAGGCCCCTGGCAAAGGATCACGAAATGTACGGGAAATTGTTCAGTGCCCTGCAGAAGCATATCCAGGAAGCCGGGGCCGTGCCATGGCAAAGCAATTGACGATTGTGGCATAAGCTTCCAGCTTATGAACTTGCCATTCGCCATTGTGGCATAAGC
>CAZOGT010000217.1:0-5471 GCA_964579015.1 uncultured Acidobacteriota bacterium
TTTTCCAAGTTGGGCGGTGCGGTGTGCCCGCCTTCTCCAGGGACCGAAGCGGGTCCTCTCCCGTTACTTTCTTCTTCCGCGGTTTCCGGCGGACCATTTGTCCTCTGTCCCCTGTAGCCTTTTCCCCGCGGCGGCCCGGTGAGTCCGCATGCCTGTTTCAGGTCCCCCCAGGTGGAGACCGTGGAGAGGAGATCTTCGTCCAGGTCGAGTCCCGGTATTTCCTCGATCCGCGCCAGCATTTCAATCCGGTCCAGGGAGCCGATGCCCAGGTCTTCGGCCAGGCGCTGCCGGTCGGAGATCTCCGCCGGGTCCACCGGGGTGAAGCCCGAAACGATCTCTTCCAGGGCAGGGGGCCGTGAGGACGCGCTTTCCGCTTCATCCGGGGCCGCATTCCCGCGGTTGACTATTTCCGCAACCCTGTGTCGCCGGATCTTTCCGGCGGGGCCGGTACGGGGCAAATCCCCTTCCTCCCAGAGTGACCAGCTCCGGATCCGCTGGTGGGACTCGAGTCCGTTGTTGGTGGCACGGATGAGTTCCCCGGGGTTTACCGCCGGGTCCTCCGGGACCAGCACTGCGTGTACCTCCGTCCCCTTTTCGGTCTCCAGGCCAACCACCGCACAGGCTGCAACTCCCGGATGCTCCTGGAGCCTGGCCTCAACATCCTCGGGGTGGACGTTCTGGCCGTCCCTGGTTACGATAACGTCTTTTTTGCGTCCCAGGAAAAAGAGGTTGCCTTCATCGTCGATCCGCCCGAGGTCCCCGGTGCGGAGCCATCCGCCTTCCGCGGCCGGCTCTTCAGGGCCGTAGTAGCGGGCCACGTTTTCTCCCCTGACCAGAATCTCCCCGTCATCGGCTATCCGGATCTCCTGTCCCTCCAGGGGCCTTCCCAGGGAGCCGGGCCGCAGGCGTACCGGGTTGTTCATGGCCACCACCGGGCTGGCCTCGGTCAGGCCGTAACCCTGGATCACCAGGAAACCGAGCTGCGACCACCAGAGCTCCAGGGAAGGCCGGAGCAGCGCCCCGCCGGAGACGATGGCCAGGAACCTCCACCCGAAGCGGAGGTGCACGTCACGGAACCTCAGCCACCGCCTGATAAATCCCCAGACGCCGGGTGCGTTCTTGATCCGGGCGGTGCATTCGTGGCGGGCCTCGAGGGCGTTCCGCAGTCCGTCGAGCACCCCGGGGACAGTCACCAGGGCCAGGGCTTTCTCCTTCCGTGCCAGGTCAACCAGGCGGTCCGGGTTGAGTTCGGCACTCAGGACCACCGCGCCCCCGAGCATCACCGGGATAAAGAGTCCGAGGGCCTGGCCGAACATGTGGCTGAAGGGGAGCATGGAAAGGACCCGGACCGGCCTGAAGTATTTCAGGTAGCGGCTGAAATCCCGGATCTCACCGGAAAGGGGCCGCAAGTTGGCACAGAGGTTCCGGTGGGTGTGCTCGACTCCCCTCGGGTTTCCGGTGGTACCGGAAGTGAAGACGATCTCCACGGTGTCTGCGGGAGCTGCCTTCACGGGATTGAGCTCCTTTGCGGCCGGAAGGCGGGCCAGTGCATGGAAGGTCAGCCTGGGGAGGTCTATTTCCCCTGTCTGCAGGGGGTCAAGGTGTTCACCATAGACCAGCAGCCGGGGATTGGTCTGCTTCAGGATGGCTTGTACCAGGCTGATTGAAGCCGAGGCGTCAATGGGAACGACCTGCAGGCCGCGGGCAGCGGCGGCCCAGAAGGCGGCAATCCACTCAGGACGGTTTTCTCCCCAGAGAAGGATCCGGTCCCCGGGGGCCAGCCCCTGCCTGGTGAAATGATCGGCGCATCCGCCGATGGAGCCGAGAAGTTCCCTGTAGGTGACGGAAAAGGTCCGGTAGCCGTTGTTCCAGCGAACAGCCTCGGAATCTCCCAGCTGCTCCATCAGGGGAAGCAGGTCGAGCAGGGTGTCGAGCTTGATCTCCCTTTCTTCAGGCATGTCCTTTCGTTCCTCATTTCATTGCAGGGCTGTCCGGGGGGCAATTCAAAATCAACCCGGATTTTTCACGGGTTTCAACCGGGCCTGCAGGCCTGAGACAGGAGGGTGCCGCCCCTATGATTGTGCGCTTTCGCTCGCAGGGTCTCGAAGATCGGACTTGCCACCTGCCGCGGGTATACCTCGGCTTTCAGTTCTACTTCAGCTGGTTCTCAATAAACAGGTGAAGGTCGCCACGCCAGGGCTTGGTGCAAATGTCGATATCTCCATCCTGGTCGACGTCGGCGGCCACGGCCTCGTGGCAGCGGAGGTTGTCGAGCACCAGGTGTTTAATCCACCCGCCTCCTTTTCCGTCGGTGTTTTCCCAGATGAAGGACTGCCACTGTTTCTCCGAAAGCGGCCCGCCGCCGGAGAAGACATCCATGTCTCCGTCGTTGTCGAAGTCGGCCAGGCAGAGGGAGTGAAAATCCTGGCCGGTCGAGTTTTCTGATATCAGGTGGCATTTCCATTCCCGTGCCTTGCCGTCGTTTTCAAACCAGAAGACCCTTCCGTCCGGGGTGTCAGCCTCGGCTTCGACAATGTCCGGGTCTCCGTCCAGGTCCAGGTCCAAAACCCAGGTCTTGATGGCCAGTCCATATCTCTCCGGGCGGTTTCCGCCGGGGGGGATCAGGTCATGGTGCATTTCCCATTTGGTACCGGTGCCGTCCAGGTTTTCGAACCAGGCATCTCCTCTTGCCACATCCATGTCTCCGTCCATGTCCAGGTCCCCGAATCCCCGGGGATCAACACCGCCGTGGATTCCGGGCCCGATCCGGTATTCTTTCCAGGTTGATTTCGGATCTTCGGGGATTTCGTACCAGTTGAGGAAGGGATGTTCTTCATCGTTGCTGCAGGCAAGGATGTCATCCTTTCCGTCGCCGTTGATGTCTACCGGAACGTTGTCGTGGGTGGCGATGGCTCCTGTCATATAGAGTTCGAAGGTTTCCTCCCTGGGATTCCCGGTGTTCCGGTACCAGCCGGTGCCGGTGACGACATCCAGCCAACCGTCCCGGTCTACATCCAGCACGCAGCCGCCGACATCGGTAACCGCGCCTTCTCCGATATCATGGCGGATCCATTGGTTCGCTGAGCGGAATTCATACCACCACATCGTTCCCGAGGCCCCGACAACATAATCGAGGTCCCCGTCCCGGTCGATATCGGCAAGCTCGGTCTGCCCCATGCGCAATCCATGGCGGTCGATTTCATGTACCGTGAAGCCAGGAAATGCTGATGCTGAAGCAATTGTGAAAAAGGAAAGCATAATCAGGAAAGGGTGTTTCATCGTCTTTACTCCTGTCCTTAAGATCTTAGGGGATTTGAGGGGCTGTTTCAATGGTACAACGTAGGAGGAGTTTCCCCATTTTTTACCGGGTTTCGCAGCGAGGCGGCGTTATTCCTTCGGAAACCAGGGAAGGAAGGCGCTGGTTTTACGGATGTATTCCCGGTATTCCGGCTTTTTGTCCTTGAGGGATTTCTCGAGCATGGCCACGCCGGAAACCTTGACCAGCAGCAGGGTCATGAGGACGGATCCGAGGGCGGTGACAGGGGATTCGGCTGCAATGGCGAAGAGGCCGAATCCCCACCAGACTGCGGAGTCCCCGAAATAGTTGGGGTGGCGGGTATATTTCCAGAAGCCGGTATCCAGGACCTTCCCCTTGTTGGCGGGATCGGATTTGAACCTTGCCAGCTGGTAGTCTCCGCCAGCCTCAAAGGTGAAGCCAATCAGCCAGATGAATAGGGCCGCGGCATCGAACAGGTTCAGATGCCTGTCGCCTGAATGGAACATCACTCCCAGCAGGGGAGCGGAGATAAGCCACATCAGGAATCCCTGGAGGAGGAAGACCTGGAAGAAGCTGACCCACCAGTAGCGGTCCTCCCCGAACCGCGTCCGGAACTCCCGGTAGCGGAAGTCCTCGCCTTTCCCCAGGTTGCGGCGGAAGAGATGGAACGAGAGCCTCGCCCCCCAGATCACGACCAGGGCCAGGACGACCAGCTGGCGGGTTCCCGCGTCACCGGACCGGAGCAGGTAGAAAGCGGCGGACATGATGAAGCCGAGGCTCCAGAAGGGGTCCACTATGCCGGCGTTTCGCGTGAAAAGGCTCGCTATCCAGAGCGTGGTCATCAGGGCCAGGACCAGGAGGAGGCCCTGCAGGTAGATTTCGAGAAAGCTCATAATCCGACCCTCCTCCTCCTCCGGTCTCAGTTCTGATGTTTTTCGGCCTTGCTGGCCGCGGCGAGTTGCTGGATCTGTAATTTTCCGGTATTCGAGGCTTCGCCCATGTAGACGGTACGGTGCGGAAAGGGTATTTCGATCCCTTTCTCATCAAAGGCCTTTTTGACCCGCAGCCTGTACTGGCGGGCAATATCCCATTGTTTGAGGGGCATGGTTTTGAAAAAGAGCTTGATATTTACGGAGGAGTCGCCGAAGGAGTCGAGCCCCAACAGGCTCATCGGCTCCAGGATGAAGATCCCCCACTCAGGGTCTTCGGCCAGTTCATCACCGACTTCCTTCAGGACCGTAATTACTTCGTCGACATCTTCCTTGTAGGCGACCCCGATTTCCAGCACGGCCCTTGACCAGTCCCTGGTGAAATTTGAGGCTACATCAATGATTCCGTTGGGGACGATGTGGACCTTTCCCTCCAGGTCACGCAGCGTGGTGGTGCGGAGGTTGATCGATTCCACCAGTCCGGCTTTCCCGGCGATCTCCGCCACATCCCCGACCCGGATCTGGTTTTCCAGGAGGATGAAGAATCCGCTGATTACGTCCTTGACCAGGCTCTGGGCGCCAAAGCCGATAGCCACGCCTGCTATTCCGGCGCCTGCCAGGAGGGGGCCGATGGCGATGCCCAGTTCAGTGACAACCATCATGGTTGCCGCCGCATAGATGACCACGCTTATCGTGGTGTTGAGCAGCCCGGTCAGGGTTCTTGCCCTTTTCTCCATTTCGCTGGGCACGGCCCCGGTGCCCTCAAACCTTCTTTCAAAGCGGGTCACGGCTGAGCGCAGGATCCTGGTGGCGACAAAGGCCGTGACTAGGATAATTAGAATTGGTATTCCGTGATTGATGCCCCATTCCGCGAGGGCTTTGAATATTGTGTTCAGCGAAAAGTTTTCCAATGTCAGGTTTTCCATGTATGTAAATTCCTTTTTGATTTTATGGTTAGAGCCATTTTTTCCGCTTGAAGAAAATGACCATGGTGATGATCAGGGCAAGCATGACCCCCCAGGCAGCGGGGTATCCCCAGCGCCATCCGAGCTCCGGCATGAACTCGAAGTTCATTCCGTAGATCCCGGCAACGAAGGTAACGGGAATGAAGATCGTGGCGATAATGGTCAAGACTTTCATCACCTCGTTCATCTTGTTGCTGACGCTTGACATGTACATGTCGACCATGCTGGAAATGACATCCCGGAAGGTCTCCACGGCGTCCATGACCTGGACTGTATGGTCATATACATCCCGGTAGAAGA
>CAZOGT010000218.1:0-5467 GCA_964579015.1 uncultured Acidobacteriota bacterium
AATTTACCATTCCGGGTTCATATTCGATGATCCTCCAGAGATCGGCGGCCCTGCCGAAGGATTCACAGCTCTCAGGAAGCTTATCCATGTACCAGAGGTCGTAACCAAGGCTTTCATTCACCAGCCCTTCAAGGTAGGGCGTCTCTAATCCAGATCCTTCTTCCAGGGCCTGGTTCAGGAGCCTGATGCTTTCCCTGAAATTTTCCTGCTCCGATACGATTCTGGACATGTAATAGAGGCAGAATCGTGATTCGCTCTCCATCCCGGCTTCGAGGAAGAGCTGCCTGGCCTTTGAATAGAGGCTGAGTGCTTCATCGTACCTGCATTCCCCCCAAACCAGCCATGCGCTGTAAAGGAGAATGAATCCCGCGTTGCCCTTCGGGGTGCTGATCAGCAGTCCATCAAAGGAATGCTCATGGTACTCCTTGTGAAGTTCCTCCAGGATTTCCCGGTTCTCAATTCCTTCCATGGACCTTCGCCTGAGATTCTCATGGAAGCAGAGCGGGTCTTCGCTGAAGCTGCAGTGCCCTCTGTTTTCCGCACAAAGGGGTAACATGATGTACGGAATCAATATCACCAGAGCTGTCAGGACTGGTTTTCCGGTCATTGTTTTTGCAGTTTCTCCAGGAGTTTCATTGCCTTGTCTCTATACGGATGATTTCCCGCGGAAATCTTTTCCAGCAGGTCCTCTGCTTCACTCGTCCTTTCTATTTGCAGCAAAACCTGGACACGATACCATTCGGCGGCATCCGACCATTTCGGAGAAACCTTTGCGACTCTGGCCAGCTTCTCCAGTGCCTTGATCGGTTCATCCAGCATGTAGAGGGAGATGGCTGAAAAGAAGAGGGCGTCGTGGTCGTCTTCCAGCTTTTCCAGTTCTGCCAGGGCCTCCCGGTATAGTCCGTCCCTGTACAGCAGGAATCCACGCGAAAGTTCATTGGCAGTGCTGTTCCTTGTATCGAGCAGGACCAGGGGGTATGGGGTTTTGTCCGCCAGGGCCCGGGCACCGGAGTGATGTTCCTGAACCGGCAGGTAGCCGTAAAATATGGAAATCAGAACAGCAAGGAGCAGTCCGGCTGCTGCGGGGAGCAGGATTCCGATTGAAGGCCTGAATCGGCTGGGCCTTGACTGCGCCCCCTTCGACTGCCGGCTGTCCAGGGCCGACATCACCCGGAACCGTTCTCTGCATTCCCGGCATTCCTCCAGGTGAGAAGCAGTGTTTGCGGCTTCTCTGGAATCCAGTTTTCCCGAAAGATACTCATAAAGCTTGATACCATCACATTTCATTTTGCCGTCCTCTTTTCTGCCTTACCCAATAACGTTCCGGGAGGCTCTTTAACGAAACCATGGACATTTTTTTCGGCGAGAATCTCCCTGATGAGATCAATCCCCCTTACCATCCTGCTTCGCAGGGTGGAATAGGGAATCCTGTTCTCGGCGGAGAATTGCTTGGGGGGAGGGGTTTCCCCAATCGAGAAGAAGGATTTAACGGCCTCCCGGTGTTTTATCGGCAGTTCCTCAACAGCCAGGAAGACCTCCTCAACAAAAGAGGCGTCCGCATTTTTCCCTTCTTTCTCGAGAAGCCTGGAAAGGGGCGTCTCGCCGGTGGTACGGAGTTCCTCCAGCCTGTCGTAATCAGAGACCTGCTCCTTTACCGTGAGATGTCTCCTGAAGTACCTTCGGTTCCAGTCTATGGCAGTATTGCGGATGCATTTTTTCAGGTAGTAAAAAGCTTCCTCCGGGTCATGAAGATTGGTGGGGGAATTGAGGATCCTGCGGTAGGTTTCCTGGAGGATATCGTCAATATCCTCGGACTTATTGGTAATGGCAAAAACGATCGAGCGGAAGAGATGCTGGTTCTTTTCCCAGACCTGTTGTATCAACACGGCTATGTAATGTCGCAACCGCAGCGCCGGGACGGACGGGTCCCGGAAGAATACCGGAATGAGCATTTAAATTCTTGCAAAAGATCCTGTCAGGGTCAAGGTTTTTTTCGGGCATTGAGTGCGCCGGGGTGTCGAAATAATTCAAGTCGCAGGTATAATGGTTATAATAGTCTGGAAAGATCTTGAAAAATGCGGGAGGATTTCCTGCCTGGTCTTTTTTGGACAGGACTGGTTCGCGGATGGATTTGGACATGCTTGCTCTTTAGGGGCTGATGCAGGAAGCGATAATCAATATGAAGCAAAGCAGCATTGCAATTTATCCAGGGTCCTTTGATCCTGTCACCAACGGGCATCTGGACATTATTGAGAGAGGGAGCCGCATTTTCACCCGGATCATTATTGCTGTACTCCGCAACGAGAGGAAGGATCCGTTTTTCAGCGTGACTGAAAGGACTGAGATGCTGGCCCGGGCGATAGAGCCGCTGAAGAATGTAGAGGTGGCCAGATTTGACGGTCTCCTGGTGAATTTTGCCAGGGAAATGAAGGCGGGCGTTGTTATCAGGGGCCTTCGGGCCGTTACTGATTTTGACTATGAGTTTCAGCTGGCTCTAATGAACCGGAGGCTGAACAGTGATGTTGAAACCATTTTCCTGATGCCTTCAGCAGAGTATTCCTACCTCAGTTCCAGCCAGGTGAAGGAGGCTGTAGGACTGGGCGGATCAGTGGAAGGGCTTGTACCTGACTTTGTGGAGGCGAAAATTCTGGAAAAATTCAGAGAAATCAGGAACGGAAAATAGAAGGGGATGCTTCGAATGAAGGTTCGGAAGAATACGTTCAGGTTGGTTTTCGTAGTCGTCGCTTTGGCGTTGATTGCAGTTTTTTTCCTTATTGGGAATTCATCCGGGGGAAGGGGTGCCACGGAAGAAATAGCTGAACAGGCATCGGTGATGGGTCCGCCTGTCCCTCCGTCATATGACGTTATCCGCACTGAAGGGGAATTCGGAAGGGATTCAAATCTCCGGGATGTTTTCATGGAGCAGGGTTTCACTCCCCAGGAATTGCACTATCTGGTGGAAGACACAAAAGATGTCTATGATTTCAACAGGGTGCAGTCAGGGGCTTCTTATTCCCTTGAAAAATTCGCCGACGGCAGGTTCCGGCGGCTTCTTTATAACGTCAACCGGGAAAAATATGTAGTAGTTGTCCGGAATGGCGAATCCTTTCAGGCAATGGCAGTGGAGCGTCCGGTTGAGACCAGGGAAGTTTTCATTGAAGGGGTCATCCTGACCAGCCTCTGGGATACGATTGTCGCCCAGGGGGAGAGCGGAGAACTGGTAATGGCGATTTACGAGCCGATGCAGTGGGACGTGGATTTCTTCGCCCTGCAGCCCGGGGACACGTTCAAGGTCATCCTTGAAAAGAAGTTTTGTGAGGGAGAGTTCCTGGGATACGGGGAAGTCCAGGCCATAAATTTTTATAATGGCGGAAAGGATTTCCATGCCTTCCTTTTCCGTAATCCCGCGACAGGGAAGAGCAGTTATTTCGACTATGACGGAAAAGGGGTGAAGAAGGCATTCCTCAAAGCTCCTTTCAAGTATGATCACCGGATAAGTTCAAATTTTTCGCATTCCAGGCTGCATCCCGTGCATCGCGTCAGGATGCCCCACTACGGGGTGGACTATGCCGCACCTACCGGAACCCCGATACTGGCGTCAGCCAGTGGAAGGGTGGTGGAGTCCCGTTACAAGGGGGCTAATGGAAATTACATAAAAATCCGCCATCCCAACGGCTTTTACACCTATTATCTGCATTTATCAAAATTGCTGGTCAGGTCCGGGGAGAGCGTTTCGCAGGGACAGCGGATCGGTCTGGTCGGGGCCACCGGGGTGGCAACCGGCCCTCACCTTGACTACAGGATCCTGGACAACAGGGGCTCCTGGCTGAACCCCAGGAAGATGGTAGCCCTTCCTTCTGAGACCGGGGTCCAACAGGATGCCATGCCTTCTTTCCTTGCCGTCAGGGATGCTTTTATCCAGCGCCTCAACCAGGCCGGCGGTGAAATCTACATGGCGGGCTTCGAAGATAATGTTTCCACTGACACAGCCAGGTAGAAATCAGGCCTTGGCCATTCCAGGGAAAGAGCACAGGTCCAGATGAGATTTACCAAGGCGCTGCTGTTGCACAATCCGCGTGCCGGGAACCGGGAAATCCAGTTTGTCAGGCTCAATTTTGTCCTGAATGTCCTGAAGCTCTCCGGCATGGATGTGATTGTCAAGCCTGCGGGTGAGCCTGGATATGCCTCCCGTTTCCCGGACCGCGACCTCCTGATCATTTACGGAGGCGACGGCACCCTGCATTACCTGCTTTCGGAAGCCACTGAGTGGGGAATCCCGGTTCTGGTGCTTCCCGGAGGGACCGCCA
The DNA here is from genome assembly GCA_964579015.1 of uncultured Acidobacteriota bacterium. Classification (GTDB taxonomy): domain Bacteria; phylum Acidobacteriota; class UBA6911; order RPQK01; family JAPXNP01. The sequence goes on from CAZOGT010000218.1 coordinate 4,308, forward strand.
ATGTCCTGGTACAGGAACTGAATATGCCTTATTTCCTGTTTGACGACCTGATGGTCCTGCAGAAATGCAAGGTCCGGAAGATGTTCCTCGGATCGGTCGACAAGCGCCCTTTCCATCTGATGGCCAGCGCGGGCGTAGATGGACATATCATCAGCAAGGTTCCTGCCAACCTGAAGAAATATCTGGGGGTGCTGGCCTTCGGCGTTACCGCCATAACCAAGGGCTCTGAATATGAAATGAAGCCGTTCATGATTGATTCGGATGAATTTAGCGGACAGGTGACCATGGCGGTGATTTCCAACAGCAGCAGCTATGGGAAATTTTTCAAGATCGCGCCGAAAGCCAGCATTTTTTCTCCGGAACTGGATGTTTGCCTCTTTACTTCCGGCAGCATAGTCAGGCTGGGGCGTCTTCTTTGCGATTCGATTACGGGTAATCACCTGAGCCACAAGGATGTTATCTATTACAAGACCAGAGAGCTCAGCATCATTGGAGGGGATGATCTTCCTGTTCAGGCTGACGGCGAGTTGATTTCATCAGGGGCCTGTGAGATCGGCCTCTATGAGAAGACCCTGAATATTGTCTGCCCGGGGGATTAGGGTGCATTTCTCACCGGTTCAAGATCAATCACCTTTAAGGATACTCTTATTTTTCCCTGCTTTTTTCACGCCGGTGGTTTTCAGGTATTCTTTGGTCACTTCTTTCGGGTCATCATCCATCCTGATTTTTTTATCATGAATCCATATCACCCGGGAACAGAGATCATTCAGGGTGTCCATGTCGTGGCTGACAATCACTGTGGTCTGATCAGACTGGATTTTTTTCAAAAGCCGGATCCGGGCCTTTTTTCGAAAATTTTCGTCCCCGGCCCCCATTGCTTCGTCAATAAGCAGTACATCGGGAGTCATTTCCAGGGAAAGGGAGAAGCCTACCCTGGCAACCATGCCCGAGGAATAGGTGCGAAGCGGCTTGTCTATCCATTCGCCGATATCGGCAAATTCTACAATCCTGGGCATCTTTTCTGAAATATCTTTTCTGCTCAGCCCGAAAATCATTCCTGCCAGGTAGATGTTGTCCCTTCCCGAAATAAAAGGATCAAACCCGGCGTTTGCGACCAGCATGCTGACCGAAACTTCGGGTCCCTTGATTATCCTTCCTCT
>CAZOGT010000219.1:0-5464 GCA_964579015.1 uncultured Acidobacteriota bacterium
CAAAAGGTCGATGGCGAGGTGTTCATTTCTTCCGGCGACATATGCGGCGCCAAACAAACCGACCCAAATAAGCAAGAAACCAGCAAGTTCGTCAGTAAACGAGCTGGGAGAGCTCAGCACATGCCGGCTGATGACCTGCCACAACACATTAACGACCAGTATGGCCATGAGGCCGGCAACAAATTTTTCCAGTGCTTTGTCAACAATATGTCTCAGTGTCATGGTTTTTTTATTCTATTGCCTGAATTCTTTGTATGTATGAATAGATCACTTCATGATTTCTATAGGACTCATAAACCCCCTTCACTTTTTCCTGAAATGGCTTTTTATCGGGGTAATAGATGGTGACTCCGGCCTTCTGAATTTCCTCAAAGGATTTTTTTACTGATTCGGCCCACAATTCCCGTTCAACAGGCACCGATTCATCAGCAGCTTGCTGCAGCCATACTTTTTCTTCTTCGGTCAGGTCGTTCCAGATATGCTGGCTGATGACCAGCACGTCAGGTACAGAAGTATGCTCATCCAGCGAATAGTGCTTGCAGACTTCATAATGCCGGGAAGTGTATAAGCTTGGAGGATTATTCTCCGCGCCATCAACCACCCCACTCTGCAGTGCGGTGTACAACTCTCCCCAATCGATCGGGGTGGCGCTTCCACCAAGGGCCTGTACCATGTCCATCGCGGTTTTACTTTTCATAACCCTGATTTTCATGCCTTTCAGGTCGTCGGGCGTCATGATGGGCTTGTCGATGGTATAGAAACTGCGGCTGCCGGCATCGTAAAAACAGAGTCCACGCAGCCAAACATTTTCAGTACTCAACAGCAGTTCCTTGCCGATTTCGCCATCAAAAACTCCAAATCCGTGTTCCTTATCCCTGAAAATATAGGGCAACCCCAAAACTTTATAATCATCGGTAAAACTCTCCATTGCGGCCGCCGATACCTTCGTAATGGCCAGGCTTCCGATCTGAAGTAATTCCACACATTGCTGCTCCGAACCCAGCTGGCCACCGGCATATATCTCCATTTGCAGTTTTCCACCTGATATTTCCTTGCATCTGTCGGCCATGTATTCCATAGCTTTGTGCACCGGATGGTCAGTTGGCAGGCCGTGTGCAAGTTTCATGCTGCGATGATCCTTGACTTTTCCACATGAACTCATCAACACAGCCAGCAACAGAACGATGGCAGATATCCTTAAAAAATTATTAACGGGCATTTTATTTGTTTTTTGTTCCTTATTTGTTTTTTGTTCCATTGCCCAGAATACTATGAGTATGCTGTTGGGTTGCGTCATCCAGATCTATGCGCAATCTTCAGCGCAGAATGCCAAATTAACATACTTATTACAAAAACAGGGAGAAACCGACAGTTTCGAGATCAGGAGTTTCCCCGGAAACCCAGGCCAAAAATTTCTAAGTCCTTTCGGGGTCGGCGCCAGTGGGGACAGGGCGCCAGTGGGGACAGTGTTCTGGGCCGCATTTGTCAGGAGCCGTTAAGCGAGCCGTCAAAGACTTGCTCCCAGTATCCAAACACATAAAAACCCGAAAAAAGACCGGATTCACTCAACTTGTCAGGCTTTCCTGCTGGACTGAAATGACAAAACCCAAAAAACGGCCCCAAAGGATGCATGCGATTCTGCCGAGATAACCATCTCTGCGGAAATCAAGCCGTGAGCATCTCGCACCATAATCTCTCCCCTTATTACAGAAACAACTGTTTTTTTCGTTAAAACAATTTCTCGAACGTTACATGTTACACACGCACAAAAACAGTTACAGAACTTAAAGAATTTCAACCGGGAGGATTTGCTATGGCGAGATTATCAAGAATTAAGGTAACAAGAGAGGAAGCCTGGTACCATGTTTGCGCACGGGTTGCCGGCTGGATGGACTGGTATCCGCTGGAAGATCCTGTTGCCAGGGAAAAATTGCAGACTTTAATAAAAAAATATCTTGAGGTCTTCTGCTGCGAGGCGGCGGCATTCTGCCTCATGGGAAATCATTACCACCTTGTTCTTATGTTCCAGCCTTTCAAAACACTTTCCAGGAAAGAGCTTTATAAAAGAGCCAAACTCCTATACCAGAATCCAGAGGCTGTTTTAACAAGCGAAAAGCACTGGCAAAGGTTCAATCAACGCATTTTCGATCTTTCTGAATTGATGAGATCCCTCCAGGCTGAATACGCCAGATGGTATAACAAAACTTATCGCCGCAGAGGAGCCTTATGGGGAGAACGATTCAAATCAGTTCTTTTAGGGAACGGAGAAACCGTCATGGATGCAGTGCTTTACGTAGAACTTAATCCTGTCAGGGCAGGTCTCGTCGAGGCCCCGGAAGAATGGAAATGGAGTTCGGCCTCCTCCCGACTAATCGGCAACGATGATTGGATGATCCCTCTTGATGAGTTTGTCCCTGAATCTGATCAGAAAAAAATCAAATCCACATATAAATATCTCCTATATTTTAGAGGTGGTTTAGAAGACACAACCAGCAGGCGAACCATCTCCGAGCGGATACTCAGGAATGAAGCTATCCGTGGCTTCAACCATCCTGGAATATTTTTGAGGAGACTTCAGTTTTTCACTAATGCGGGTTTCCTCGGAAGTGAACTGCAGGTTCGGACATTGATCGATAGATTAAGGCAGGAATCCTATTACAAGAGAAGAAAAAACCCTTTAGTTAATATGCTTGGCAACGCAAAAATCTATTCCTTGAGGGGACATCGAAATGATACGACCTGGATTACCGCCTTCAAAACAAGCGTTGACTGCAGCAGCGCATGACAAACTGATTGACCCTGCTGTTCCCGACAGATCGTAGGGAACCGTTAAGTCCAAGTATCATTTCCATAAAGCCTCATAAGGTCTATCCGCACCAGCACAACAATTGTTCCGGAATACCTCTAAAGCCCTGCTTCTTCAAGCCAAGGCGAAGATCCCATCCGTCCAAAAAGTGAGCCCTTCAAGATTCATGGCCCGAAAAGGACGGAAGGCCGCCAGTCCTGGCATGTGAGCAACGCCATATCCAAATCCCCGGCATGGAAAATGGAATAAACCGCAACGCCGGCGAAATACCTTTTAGAGGAAGACATAACCTCGATCACTACATCCCATTAACCGCTGGAGTAAAGGATTAAAAAATCCTGGTCAGAGCCGACATCTTCAGGATCAATAGACTCAGAATTATCTCTCTGATAAAATCATTTTGCCTTAATCAAAAGCAAAAAGAAGGGTGAAATGAATTCCTTAGAAAGAACAGTTTCTTTTTTAAATGGAGACGAGGTAGACCGCACCCCATTCCAGCCGATACTTATGCGTTGGGCGGCAAAATACGCCGGCCTGAAATACCGGGAGTTTTGCCTCAATCCCGCTGCCCACTGTGAAGCTAACATCCAATGCGCCAGGGACTTCAACAGCGACTGGATCAATGTCATGAGCGATCCCTACGCTGAAGCGGAAGCCTTCGGACTGAAACTGGAGTATCCGGAAGACAGCCTGCCGGTTGAAACCGGGCCCCTGATTGAGACTCCCGAGGATATCGAGCATCTCACGAAACCAGGTATAGAGGGTAATCAGCGTCTCAAAGACAGGCTTGAGGAAATAAGATATTTCAGGAAAAAGATGGGGGACACAATACTGATCTCAGGTTGGGTTGAAGGGCCCATGGCTGAATATTCTGACCTGCGTGGGCTAGCGGCGGCATGCATGGATTTTTACGACAATCCTTCACAGATGGAGAAAGCTCTGGATGTAATTGTTGATTTTTCAGTTGAATTCGTCTCGGAGCAAGTGAGGGCCGGGGCGAACTGCATCGGAATCGGTGACGCGGCATGTTCCCAGATCGGGCCTCAACTCTACAAAGCTTTTATCTGGGAACGTGAAAAAATCGTCATTGATCATGTCCATTCTTTAGGGGCTATTGTAAAGCTTCATATCTGTGGAAACACTACCTCCATTCTCCGGGATATGATCGCCACGGGAGCAGATATCGTTGATATTGATCATCTTGTTGCAGACATGGGCCCTTTTGTAGAGTTTTTGAGACCTGGGCAGGTAATGTGCGGCAAGAGTGATCCGGTCTCAGTAATACAGGATGGATCCAGATCAGATATCATCTCCAGCGTGTCGGCCTGCACAACCGAAGCAAAGGGAAGGTGCATTGTCTCGGCCGGATGTGAAATCACGCCTGACACCAGCATAGAAAATATGCAGGCTTTCAGCAGCGCGGTCAGGTGAAATGCGGATGGACACCTGATCCTCGATTTTCAAACATCGTCATTCCGATAACACTGTCCCTTTGATGAAAGAGATGCTGAACAGGAGAGATTTTTTAATTAAAACTTCTTCCATTGCCGGGGTTGCCGGCTTCGGACCTGCCTGCTGCCGGCTTCTTGGCGGTCACAGAGATGAACATCTGGATTGCGACATAGCCATCATTGGAGGCGGGGTTGGGGGTGTTGCTGCCGCTATTGCAGCATTAAGAAACGGAATGACTGTCGTAATGACAGAAGAAACAGACTGGATAGGAGGACAGCTGACCCAGCAGGCTGTGCCCCCGGATGAGCACCAATGGATTGAAAGATTCGGATGTACCAGGGCTTACAGAGATTTCAGGACATCCGTCAGGGATTTCTACAAGGCATGGTATCCGGTAAACGATGCCTCAATGGCCAACCCTCAGCTCAATCCGGGAAATTGCGGGGTATCGAGGATTTGTCATGAACCACGAATTGCACATGCCATTCTGGTTTCCATGCTGGCCCCGTATTCCAGTGCTCATAATCTAAAAATTCTTCTGAACACTGTCCCCACAGCCGCACTGGTTAAAGGGGACAGTGTCGATTCAGTGCTGGTTCGGAATAATCTTGATGGAAGAGAGACTGTCATCCAGAGCCCTTGGTTTCTGGATGCTACCGAACTGGGGGACCTGCTCCCGCTTACAAAAACGGAATATGTTTCCGGTGCGGAATCAAAAGACCAGACAGGCGAACTCCATGCCGCGGACACAGCCAATCCGGCAAATAATCAGTCAATTACCTGGTGTTTTGCAATGGACTACCAGGAGGGAGAAGACCACACGATTGAACGGCCCGCTGAATACGATTTCTGGAAGGAATATGTGCCGGACCTCAGCCCTGCCTGGCCTGGAAGAATGCTTTCCTGGACTTACTCCCAGCCAATCACCTTAAAGCCTTTCGAACTGGGATTTGATCCAAGGCCAGGCGCCGAAAGCCCCGGATTCTGGAGCTACAGAAGACTGATCGACCCATCAAATTTCAAAGACAAAAGCAGACCTGGGATAACCCTGGTCAACTGGCCGATGAATGATTTTATTTTGGGCAACATTTTCGATGTTTCAAGGGAAGAGGCCTCTGGAAACCTGGAAAAAGCCAGGCAGCAAAGCCTGTCGCTCCTTTACTGGATGCAGACCGAGGCTCCCCGCGAGGATGGGACAAGAGGGTG
>CAZOGT010000220.1:0-939 GCA_964579015.1 uncultured Acidobacteriota bacterium
GGGGTAAAAATAAATTTCCCGGAAAGGGCCCCAAAATAGAAGCAGCAGGGACAGGAGTGCGAACGAATACCTGTTTGCGAAACTGAACTTCAGCATACCCGTCTCATGGGTCAGCGCTATGGCCGCCCAGGCCAGTAAAAAGGGGAGAACTGCAATTGAGTAACGGTTGAGCAGAATCGCATGGGAACTGCCTACAGGATTCGCAAGAATGAAACCAGCGATCTGCACTGAGACCAGCAGCAGAGAATACCACCCGAAAAGGGCGTTCTTTCTGACCAGGATAACCGCGCCGGCCGCTGCCAGCAAGGCTACAGGGATCACGAGCCAAAGGTTTGAGGTCCCGGCAAAAAGTTCTGCGGATAGGAGCATGCTCTCCAGGGAAATGGATCCCCCGCCTGCTTTCCTCAGGATTGCTTCCGGGTTCTGGAGCAGCGGAGGAAGAAGTAATAGAAGAATTCCAAAACCAAAGCAAACTCCGCATAAAAATAATCTCTTCAGATTTTTATCCACGTTTTTGCGGAGTTTTTTACTGGAAAAGGAATGAATAAGGGCGAAAAGAAAGGGCCCTGAGACAAAAGGAAGGGACGGCAACAGAACCCAAACCGAGACCGACCCGCAAACCAGATACACTCCAATCCATGCTCTACCCTTATTCGTCCACCAAAAATAGAAAGCCATAACCGCCAGAAAGGAAAGGAGCATTGAAATGGCGTACGGCCTGGCCAGACGGCTGTAATAGACGTGAAGAGGCGAGATACTCAGCAGACAGGTTGTTGCCAGAGCGGGCCTGTTACCGACAATTCCCTTTAAAAGGAAAAATACAGCCAGGAGGGCCAGAAAACCGGCGGCAATGGAGGGGAGGCGCATCACGGCCTCAGAGATCCAGAAATTGTTAAGCAGGAATTCATAGAAAAGCGTGAGCGGGATACAGTGATCAGC
>CAZOGT010000220.1:949-3354 GCA_964579015.1 uncultured Acidobacteriota bacterium
ATCACTGAAAATCTCCCGGTAACCAGACCCCGTGATCATATGGACGGAATGCCACTCGTCATCTACCAAAATCTGCCCCGGAAGCTGATAAAGTCGAAAAAAGAGACCCGTCAGTATGACGCTGCCGCCCAGAAAAATTTCAACAGGATCAAGCCGTTGGCTGAACGTATTCACTTGATGGTTATAACAGCTGACACCTGCCTATTTCAACTGAAGCTACGTCTCTGTTTTCCGAATATAGATGTCTCCGCCCTGCTCCCGGAACTGGGCCGACTTTTCCTTCAGCCCTTTTTCTATAAGGGGATCCACCTCGCCTCTCTTCCTTTCAGCAGCATCCTCCCTAATCTCTCCGCTGATCCGCATGGAGCAGAACTTCGGCCCGCACATGGAGCAGAAATGGGCTGCATCGGAACCTTGTCCAGGCAGATCCTTCCCATGGAAGCCATGGGCTTTCTCCGGATTCAGGGTCAGGTTGAACTGGTCCCCCCAACGAAACTGAAAACGGGCCCGGGACATCGCGTAATCCCAGGCCAGGGCACCCGGGTGACCTTTAGCCAGATCTGCAGCGTGAGCGGCGATCTTGTGGGCTATAACCCCTTCCCTGACATCATCCCTGTCTGGAAGTCCAAGGTGCTCCTTGGGTGTTACGTAGCAGAGCATTGAACATCCTTTCCAGCCTATGATGGCCGCTCCGATGGAAGATGTTATGTGGTCATACCCGGCGCCGATATCAGTAACCAGGGGCCCCAGGGTATAGAAAGGAGCCCCGCTGCATTCATCGTTTTCTCTTTCCATATTCTCCTCAATCATGTGCAGGGGAATATGACCCGGCCCCTCAATCATAACCTGAACATCATGCTTCCAGGCAATGCGGGTGAGCTCTCCCAGGGTCTCCAGTTCAGCGAACTGGGCCTCGTCATTGGCATCGGCCTGGGAACCCGGGCGCAGGCCGTCTCCGAGACTGAAAGCTATGTCATATGATTTCAGGATCGAACAGATGTCTTCAAAATGAGTGTAGAGAAAATTCTCCTGGTGATGGGCCAGACACCATTTAGCCAGAATCGACCCTCCACGGGAGACTATTCCGGTCAGCCGGTCAACGGTCATTGGAATATAGCGAAGCAATACTCCCGCATGGATGGTGAAATAATCAACGCCTTGATCAGCCTGTTCGATAAGCGTGTCCCTGTAAATTTCCCAGGTCAGGTCCTCCGCGATTCCACCCACTTTTTCCAGGGCCTGATAGATAGGGACGGTACCGATCGGTACCGGAGAATTCCTGATGATCCACTCCCGGGTTTCATGGATATTTTCCCCGGTCGAGAGGTCCATGACCGTATCAGCGCCCCATCTTATGGACCAGATCATCTTTTCAATCTCTTCCTCAATCGAAGAGCTGACAGCTGAATTTCCAATATTCGAATTAATCTTGACCAGGAAATTCCGGCCGATTACCATCGGCTCCAGTTCAGGATGATTGATATTCGCTGGAATAATCGCCCGCCCGGCGGCCACTTCCGCCCTCACAAACTCAGGGGTGATCTCTCCCTTTCCGGATAATTCCGTACCCCTGGTCAGCCTGTCAAGATATCTGCCGAAGCCTTCTCCGAAATGCTGCTCCAGGCTTACTCTATCCTGGTTTTCCCTGATGGCTGCGAACTCCATTTCAGGGGTGATTATTCCCTTCCGGGCATAGCTCATCTGGGTAACGGAAAGACCTTCTCTGGCAACACGGGGGCGACTCTCTCCAGGAAAACTGATAAGGTCTGCTCCAGGAACGGACCTTCCGGTCCTGCTTGGCCCGGAAGAGAACGCTTCCCTGAATATTGTATCGCCTCTGTCTTCTATCCAGGAAAGACGCAAAGGCGGGATACCCTGATTGATGTCAATATCCAGGTCAGGATCGGTAAAAGGGCCTGATGTGTCATAAAGTACAATTGATCCGCCTTCTTTTTCGGGGGATAAGGAAGACAGGCTGACTTTCCGCATCGGAACCCTGATGTCACTCCGGCTTCCCCTGATGTAGACTTTGGTTGAACCAGGGAAAGGGGCGCAAGTTATCCGCTGGACTCCTCCCCCGTCATCATTTGATGTGCTCATCGTGATATACACTCCTTCTGGGAAGAGTTATATCCTGATGAAAAGAAGGTTGAACTAACACCAACTTTTCCTCCGCCGGAATTACCCGGATCAGGTTCTGGGGTCGATATTCCGAAAAATCAGGATATCCTCTCAGCTGTTTAAATGCTCCCCCAAGGATTCATGAATTTATTCTTCAACTATATCACCAGTTGCCTGCCGGGTTCTATTTATCAACCAACACCTTAGCATGTAAAATCTTATCGGAAACGGTGACTGTCCCCTGTGGCTGGTGAGTGTCCGGATCCGGTGTCTTTGGCGGAACT
>CAZOGT010000220.1:3454-5463 GCA_964579015.1 uncultured Acidobacteriota bacterium
GGTGACTGTCCCCTGTGGCTGGTGAGTGTCCGGATCCGGTGTCTTTGGCGGAACTCCCCGGCAAAAAGATAATTTATTTATAATTGTGCCCGCTGATAAAAATACCAGGGAACATTCACCCGAGACACAACCGGAAAAAAATAATGAAAAATACCTATAACATCCACATCACGAACATCGAATCCGCCATAACTCCCGCTGAGTTGAAGGCTGAATATCCGATTACCGAAAAAGCAAGCGAAACGGTCTATGAAAGCCGCCGGATAATTAATGACATCCTGTCGGGAAAAGACCAGAGAATCCTGGCCATTCTTGGTCCCTGTTCGATCCACAACCCTGATTCCGCGCTTGACTATGCTGAAAGGCTGATGCTCCTCAAAGAACTGTATGCTGAAAAAATCTACATAGTGATGAGGGTCTATTTTGAAAAACCGCGAACCACCATTGGATGGAGAGGCCTGATAATAGACCCCGACCTTGACGGTTCCTACAATATAAACAACGGTCTCCGGGCAGCAAGAAAACTCCTCATTCAAATCACAGACATGGGCCTTCCTACAGCCTCCGAGATGCTGGATCCCATAATTCCCCAGTTTATTTCCGATCTGATTAGTTGGGCGGCGGTAGGGGCGAGGACCACTGAAAGCCAGACTCACCGGAACATGGTAAGCGGCCTGTCAATGCCTGTGGGGTTCAAAAACGGGACTGACGGAAGCATCCAGACGGCAGTGGACGCCCTGCAATCAGCAATGAACCCCCATAGTTTCCTGGGCATTGATGAGGATGGCCGTATATGCATCCTCCATACCAGCGGCAATCCTTCTTTGCACCTGATTCTGAGGGGGGGCAAGCATGGCCCCAATTACTATGAGGAATACGTGGAGGAAGCAGAAGAATTGATGAAAAAAACAGGCCTTGACCCAGCGCTCCTGATTGACTGCAGCCATGCCAACTCATCCAAGAAACCAGATAAGCAGATGAGAGTCCTGAGATCAATAATGGACCAGAGAAGGCGTCATGAAAGAATCAGGGGATTCATGCTTGAGAGCAATCTCTTTGAAGGCAATCAGCCAATACCGAAAAACATCAGTGACCTTAAGTATGGCGTTTCCATAACCGATGGATGTGTGGGATGGGAAGCCACTGAAGAAATGATGAAATTCGTCTGGGATGAAATGCAGGATCCCCGTTGAGCTGAACGCGGAATCACAGCTGCTAACGCCTATATTTCCCATTCAGTTACCCGGTACCCAAGCAGTGAGTAAAGATCTTCATTATGGGAAATATAGTAGCGGCGGAGCCACTCCCTGGTCCCGGGTTCCATCCTGGCGTCATAGATGCCCACGTTGTGCGGTCTGAAATCCAATTCGCCCGCAACAGGCTGTCCTCCCAAAAACTCGACTATTTCCTGCAAGGAGCCCTCCGGGTCAGCGGTGAATCTCTCGAAGATCACTATCTTCACCTGTTCCCTCGGGAACAGGCCGTGAAGATTCTTCAGCTGCTCAGCATACCGTCCCCTGGCCAGAAAACCGATTGAGAAACCTGTCCGCAATTCGGCCCGGAGGTTATCTTCAAAGCTTTCTCCGGGAAGAAGCCAGTCCCAGTTGCGGGAACGGGGATGAACCCTCGAGTAATGGTTATGGGCGGAAAACGCCCGGTCTACAGGATTGCGAAGCATGATTATGATTTTCGCGCGGGGACAATAGCGGCGAATCTCCCTCAGGGACAATTTGCTGCCAAAATACTCCGGGGTTTTTTCTCCGTTAATCATGCCTGCCCTGAACCGGGAAGAGTACCATCGCAAGCCTTTTTTCCTGACCGTTGGGTCGCTGAAAAATTTGATTTCAGGCCTCATAAATTTCTTATAAGGCACTTTCATCAACGCCATCCTGAAATCGGGAAGCTGATCGAGCCAGATGTGGAGAGAGGTTGTCCCTGATTTCTGGGCCCCGGCAATTACAAAATCAGGAAGAATGATGGAAGCTCTGGCTTCCGGCCTGAAGATGTAG
>CAZOGT010000221.1:0-5453 GCA_964579015.1 uncultured Acidobacteriota bacterium
ATGTCCTCCATCTACTGTAATGCCATACCATTCATTTACTGATGTAGTAGTGAGCCAGTTGGTATTATCTGTCCAGTTTTCACCATCTGTGCCGTTATAAAGAGCATACAGAGCCTGACATTCTTCATCCGGAATACCAGCGCAGGTATGGGCCGCGGCTGATGAGGTCACGGCTGCCATGATGGCGGCAATAATGAGCAGCATAGTAAAAGATGTTTTGACGAAAGTATCGGCTTGGCTGAAGCGAGTGGGGTGATACATGGAGGCGCGTCCTTTCCTTGCATGAAGAAATCATCTCTTCAAATGTAATCCAAACTGGCATGCAAACAACAATCACCCAAAAATTGATGAATATTCGGAGATTACCTTCAGTACAGGTTACATTTCATCCGCAGAAAACACAAGGGGAAATTTGGATAGAGCCTTGAACTGTATGCAAGCTGGAAAGTAACCTCCTTATATTGCCCGCTGTGGCGTTTTATCTGCTAGCCACCACCTAAAGGCATACCCCGAGGATCATCGCACCAGTAACGAAATTAATGCTGGTTCTGTGACTATTCGAAAAATCGGGTCCCTTGTGTCCCTATAGTCCCTTTTGTCCCTTCTTTGGTAAAGAGCCATGAAAAGTCGTCTCTGCCCCCGTAATTGGTAAAGAGCCGAAAAATATGGCACGCCCGGAGGGATTCGAACCCCCGACCTGCGGATTCGAAGTCCGACGCTCTATCCAGCTGAGCTACGGGCGCGCAGAATCAGTTCACACTGCAGATTCTAAACGATTTCATCCCGGAATGCACCGTTGAGGTCCTATTTCCCCACGGGTAAAGTGGAGTTGCCCTTGACCGGCCGGCCGGGGTTCCGCCGCGTCAGGTACCGGCTCACCGGGTGCCGGCAGGCTGTCCTTCTCGCAATTCCCGGCGGGCATGCTCGAGTTCCTCCAGGAGGCAGTCAAGATCAGCTTCCCCTGTGCTGAAACTGGTGATGCAGGCCCTTAAAACCGCCTCCTTTCCACCCAGGGCAACATCGGAGATCCAGACCCTGCCCCTGGCGTACACCACCTCCAGCAGCTGGCCCGTGGTACACCTCCCGGAGCGGATGTCCGCATGGGTGAAACAGGCCACCGGGAGGCGGGTATCATTCACCAGGATCCAGCCGGCCCGCAGCAGCTTCTCCCGCAGCAGCTCCCCCATCTCCGCCTGGCGGTCGATCAGCGCCGCGTACCCCTCTCCGCCGGCCTCCGCCAGGGCCATGAACACCTTGAGCCCGGTCAGCCGGCGGGACCACTGGGAAGTGACGGCATAGGGATCAAAAACAGTGTCTCCCGGCCTGGACGGCATGTAGCTTGTCTCCACCGAAAAAGCGCGGATTACGGCCTCGGCATGCCTGCAGAAAAACATCCCGGCGCCCATCGGGACGGAAAGCCATTTATGGGCATCCCAGGTCACGGAATCGGATCGCTCAATGCCGGCCAGCAGGCCCCGCAGCTTCCCGGACAGAAGCGCGCTTCCTCCCCAGGCGGCATCAACATGAAACCAGAGACCGCGGGCGCCGGCAATCTCGGCAATCTCTCCGAGGGGATCAACAACCCCTCCTCCCGTGGTCCCCGCTGTTCCCACCACCAGGAAAGGAGATCTGCCGGCGGACCGGTCGCTCACGGCCATTCTTTCCAGCTCCGCCGTGTCCATTCTGAAATCCCGGCCGGACGGCACCTCCCGCAGGCAGTCCGTCCCCAGCCCGGACATGCGGGCTGCCTTGACAAAGGAATGGTGGCTTTCGGCGGTAATGTAGATCACAGGATCGGCAGGGAGTGCCTTCATCCCTTTTCCGCCGGTCTCGGGAAAATGAAAGCTTACGGCCGCAAGCACCCCGGAGAGATTGGCTTCCATCCCCCCGGAGGTGAAATTCATCATTGCCGCATCGACGTCCCAGCCCAGCTTCCCGCAGAAATGGCGCAGCGTCAGCCTTTCGATCTCGTTGCCGGCCGGCGAATGGGACCAGGCTGCCAGCTGTGGATTATACAGGGCCGTGAGCAGGTCACCAACTATCGAGGCATCCCTGACGCTGGGATTGAAGAGGCCGAAATAGCGGGGATGCGTGACGTGCACGTTGTAATCCCGCAGCAGCTCAATCACCTCCCCGGTAAGCTCCCCCAGAGGGCGCGGAGCGGAGAAATCATAGCGGCTCTCCAGCTTTTCCCTGATCATTTCCGGTGAAACGTCGGGCAACACCCGGGATTCCCGGATATCTCCGCGTAATGATTCGACTTCATGTTCCAGGCTGTCCCATATCGGCATGTGTCAATTCCCGCTGTGTTGTGCCCTTCCGCCCCTGGTGCGGAGCGACGCGGAGTTCCCGTGCTCCGGATGTGCCTGTTGAAAATGACCCTCATACCGGCCATTGTCCAAGCTCAATTTTGTCAGCAACGCATATTAGGCTTTATAGAATAAAATTTGTGTAAAGCTCCAGTCCCTGATAATTTAGCATAAATCCGGCTGAATGCTCTCAATCAAGTCGACTCGTGCTTTCACGCCTGTCGCAGGAGACAAGATGGTTGAACAATCCAATAAAGAACCAATGGAGCCTCTGCGGCCTGAAACCAGCGCCGGGGAACAAGTGAGGCTGCAGCAAAAATGGTTTGACGCCATCTTCAATGGAGCCAGGGACGCCATCTTCATCTCCAACGAGCAGGCCCGGTTTGTCAAATGCAACCGTGCCGCTGAATTGCTTACCGGTTACTCCGCTGAAGAACTATCCGCCATGTCTATACAAGACCTCCATGAACCTGAAGATCTGGACGCCTATAAAGAATTCTTCCACAGGATCATGGCCGGCGAGGAAATCACCAGCACCGCCGATGTGCTCCGCAAAGACGGCTCCAAGATCCCGGTTGAATTCAGCAATAAATCCCTGCAGATAGACGGCCATCGCTATATGCACACCATCGGCAGGAACATCTCGGAACGCAGGATGGCTGAGGAAAAACTGGTCCGAAGCGAAAAAGATTACCGTGAATTATTCGAAAATTCCCCCATCGGAATATTCAAAACCGATTCGAGCGGAAAGCCCCTGATAGTGAATCCCGCCATGGCCAGAATGCTTGGAGCTGAATCCCCCGAGGAAGCGATAGCCAGATTTTCCGACCTGGGCCGGTCTCTCTACGTTGACCCGGACCGCCGCAGGTTATTCATCAGGCTGCTCAGGGAAATGGGGCATGTCAGTCATTTTGAGTTCGAGGCCAAACGGCTTGACGGAAAAAAAATCGTCCTCAGCATGAATGCCAGGATCGAAAAAATGCGCCCGGACGGCACGTTCACCATCAGCGGCTTCACCTTTGACGTAACAGACCGGAAGAAGGCTGAACAGGCCTTAAGTGATACCTATAAAAAATATTACAGTTTCCTGAACAGCACTACCGAGGGCATATACCTCCAGCAGCTGGAAGTCCCCGTTGATGTTTCCCTCCCTGTTGATGACCAGATCGATGCCATCTACAGGCACACCTATTTCGCTGAATGCAACGATGCCCTGGCCCGCATGTACGGCCTGTCAAGCAGCCAGGAGCTGATAGGGAAAAAACTGGTTGACTTCCACGGCGGGACTGACCATCCGGTCAACAGGGCTGAGATGCGGCGCTTCATCGAAAACGGCTACCGCGAAATTTCAGAGGTCAGCCAGGAGCAATGCCTGGACGGCAGGGAACGCTGGTTCCTGAACACTACCTCGGGCGTGGTGGAAAACGGAAAGCTTCTCTACCTCTGGGGCACCCACACGGATATCACTGAAAGCCGGCGGGCCGAAGAGGAGATCATAAAGCTCTCCGAAGCAATCAGGCAGCTGGAAGAGATTGTCGTCATCACCGATACCGAAGGCACTGTACTCTACACAAATCCGGCCTTCGAAAAGATTACCGGCTACACGGCCGGGGAGATCCTGGGGAAAAAGACCTCACTGCTGCAGAGCGGAAAGCATGACCGGAGCTTTTATTCCGGCCTCTGGAAGACAATCCTGGAAGGAAACCGGTGGACCGGAAACATTACCAACAGGAAAAAGGACGGCACCCTGTTCACGTCGCATTCCTCCATCTCGCCCGTCAAAAACCAGGACGGCGTCATTACCAACTTCGTCTGGATCTCCCGGGACATCACCGACGAACTGGCCATGAAACAAAGCATTGAACAGGCCCGGAAAATGGAAGCCGTAGGCACCCTGGCCGGTGGAATCGCCCACGACTTCAACAATATCCTGACCTCGGTCCTCGGCTTCACCGAACTGGCCCTCAATGATGTGGAAAAGGGCAGTACGCTGGAAGAAAGGCTGCAGGCGGTCTATGCCGGGGGGAAAAGGGCGCGGGACCTGGTAAAACAGATCCTTACCTTCGCCCGCAAATCAGACGAGGAAATCAAGCCCATACAGGTCAGTGCCATGATCAGGGAATCCCTTAACCTCCTCAGGCCGACCATCCCGACCACTATTGAAATCAAAACAGACATCTCCAGTGATTCGCTGATCATGGGAGCGCCTACGCATATCCACCAGTTGGCCATGAACCTCTGCACCAACGCCGCGCAGGCGATGGAGGATGAGGGCGGGGTGTTGGAAGTAAGCCTCAGGGAGGTAACCCTCGACAAGGGGTTCACCAGGAAGCATGTCGGCCTTGAGGCCGGAGAATACCTTGAACTCAAGGTTTCCGATACCGGAAGGGGCATCCCCCAGGAACACCTCGAATCGATCTTCGAGCCGTACTTCACTACCAAGGCCCCGGGCGAGGGCACGGGAATGGGCCTGGCCACGGTCCACGGGATCATCAAGAAATACGAGGGCGAAATCCTGGTGGAAAGCACCCTGAAACGGGGCACCGTCTTTACCATCTTCCTGCCTGTCTACAAAAAAACTCATACCCCCTCCGGGAGGCCGGCAAGGGCTGTCCGGGGAGGCAGCGAAAGCATCCTGGTCGTGGATGACGAACGCCAGGTCGCCAAGATAACCGGCCTCTCCCTGGGCAGGCTGGGATACAACGTCACCACCCTGACCAGCAGCCGGGAGGCGCTGGATCTGTTCCGCTCAGAGCCGGAAGCCTTTGACCTGGTAATCACCGACATGACCATGCCTGAAATGACAGGAGATATGCTTACGGGCCGGCTCCTGGAAATCAGGCCCGATATCCCGGTGATCCTCTGCACCGGCTACTCAAAAAAACTGGCGGGAAAGGAGGCCCGAATCAAGGGTATCAGGGCGTTCGCCTACAAGCCGGTGACCAGCTCCGATCTCGGGGCAATCGTGCGGCGGGTGCTGGACGAGGACCGGGAGAAACGGAAAAAGGAAAGACCCCGGCAATCCTGAAAGCCGGCCTGGAACGCGCTTCGCTCGACTGGAGCAGGATGCTCCGCCCCCTTCGCTGCGCTCAGGGGGAAATCCCAAACGCCAAATCTCAAATCCTAAATAGGGTGATTGCCCCC
>CAZOGT010000222.1:0-5408 GCA_964579015.1 uncultured Acidobacteriota bacterium
TTCAATCACTTCAAAGTGCAGTCCCTGGGAACCGGTGAACTTGTAGGCCCCGTGGCTGGTTCCGATGGCGCAGGCCAGGCTGTCAACGTTGGTCAGCTTGATGAATTCTTCAGCTTCTTCCGGGTCTGTCAGACGGGAATCAGCCTCATCAACCTGGATATGCTCTTCCACTCCACCCAGGACACCCAGTTCCGCTTCCACAACGATGCCCCTGGCATGGGCGGCATCTACCACTCTCTTGGTAATGGCAACGTTTTCTTCAAAAGGAGCATGGCTGGCATCGATCATAACTGAACTGTAAAAGCCGCTCTCGATGCATTCGTAACAGGTTTCTTCATCACCATGGTCAAGATGTACGGCAAAAACTGATTCCGGATACAGGTTGTCAGCGCCGCGGATCATGGCTTCCAGCATGCTGGTATCTGTGTAATCTCTTGCACCCTTGGAAATCTGCAGAATAAAAGGGGCCTTGCTCTGCAGGTTGCCCTGAAAAAGACCCATGGTCTGCTCCAGGTTGTTGATGTTATAGGCGCCTACGGCATATTTGCCATAAGCATGCTTGAAAAGTTCTTTGGTTGTTACGATCATTTATCCAACTCCTCATGTGGCTGGCCTCCAGAAGAAAAAGGCCGGATATTTTTTAAAAAATGTTCTCTCCTTGAAGTCTACATTCTATCCTAAACAGGGCCAAACGTTAAACCAGCCCGCACTGCCTGTGCTAAGGCTCAAGGATCTGGTTCAGCTCGACTTCAAAACCAGCTTCATCACCCGGCTCAAATCCAATGTGGACATTCCTGATTCTGCCTTCCCCATCCAGAAAATATGAGGTTGGGAAAACCCTGTTGCCAAACAGGGACGCGACTACTTCATCTTCTTCAGTGGTCCCGTTGTCAAGGAAGATGAAAGGAAGCTGGTTCTCGCTGATGAAGGAATCCGACCTGGCGCGATCGTTGGCCCGGTCAATGGCAATGATCTCAAAACCCTGGTCCTTGTACTCTGAATAGAGGTCTTTCAGGCGTGGCAACTCCACGCGGCAGGCAGGTCAGGTGGGGAACCAGAATACCAGCAAGGTAGCCTTTTCTCCCCTGATTTCGTTAAAGGAACGGGTGGTTCCCCCCGCGTCAGGGGCCGAGAACTCCGGGACCTGCTTCGACAGCTCATTTTTCTTTTGAGCCTTGTAGGCATCAAAGTCATTCCCGTCCCGGCCTGATTCCAGATAAACCTCCTTCAGAAATGCCTGGTATGAATCCTGCAGGGAACGGTTCTCCTCCTTGACAAAAAGGGCCCGCGGCGCAAATTTCTCCAGGGCTTCCTCCGCTTTTCCGGCAGCAAGAAGGGTGGAAGCCCACTGGAATTCCAGTTCCATGGTTGGATATTCATAATACCCGGCAAAATTGCGGGGCGCCAGTTCCCCAGCCTCTTCAAAAATCTCCAGGGCCTCTTCACTGCGGCCCTGCTTATGGACAGCCCATGCTTTTTTAACGAGGACGGCGCTCCTGGCATAGGGATCACTGCCTTCAGGTATTTCGGCAAGAAGTGAATTGGAGAGCGTTTCCGCCAAATCCCAGGAAGCCGAATTTACGGCAGCTCCGAGAACCTGCTGCCGCTCCCCTGAAGTCAGGGACGGGGGGGAATCAAGCAGTTCTTCAGACAGGGACCTGAAGGTTTCCCCCTGCTTCAATTCCGCCAGCACTTCCAGCTTCTGGAGCTTGACCTCTTTCTCAATAGCAGGGTTACTTATGGATTCGAGTTTTTCATCCAGGTAAGCCAGGGCTCCCCCGTAATCCCCGCTCTGGGCATAACGGTTGTAAACGACCATCCCGATAGCCCTTCCAGCAGATTCGGAATCCGGGTTCTCAGTTGCGAACCGGTCCATCAGCGAGGCCTTCTCTTCCCTGTCATCCAGCATGCGGTATTCTTCATAGGCGGCCCTGAATTCCTCCTCAGCCTCGGCTGCCGTTTTCTCAACTGTCCCGCAGGCTGACATAAACAGCAGAGCAGCCAGCAGGAGCGGCAAAGCCGTACAAATCGCGATTTTTGTCTTTTTCATATTCTTTTCTCCAGTTCCGGATAACAGTCGCTCAGATTTCCAGCCGATTCTGGAATCCTGTTAAAACATCGTGGTTTCCGGAATTCATCGGTGCCGAGTATTAATCAAGCCGGTAATTTTCTCCCTTTAACCCGGGAAAGTCCAGCAAATCAGCCGTTTTCACCTGCGGTATCCAGCTTTATACTTAATTTCCGCCTTCCTTTTTCAGATAAGTTCTATATGCTTATCTACCGGAAGCACGGTCTTTGAAATACTTTACGCTTAAAAAATTTCAAGCTCGATAGTTCATGGTTGCTTCCTATACGGCAGGTAATACCCGGATTGATTCAAAAATCCTGCTTTCAATACCGGGGGATTCCGGCCTGGACCAACAGAGTGGCAATGATATTTCAAAGTTTACTTGGCATCATCGTTATCTTTTCGCTCGCGTGGCTGGCCAGTGAGAACCGGTCACGCTTTCCCTTTAGAACTGTGGCCGTCGCCTTCATCCTGCAGGCCGGACTGGCGCTGGTACTGTTTCATAACGCTCTCTTCAGGTCCTCATTCCATCTCCTCAACAGGATTGTCAAAGCCCTCGAAGAATCAACCATGGCCGGGGCATCATTCGCGTTTGGGTACCTGGGCGGAGGCCCGGCCCCGTTTGAGGTCACTGACCAGGAGGCCCTGTACATCCTGGCCTTTCGCGGCCTGATGCTCCTGCTGGTAATAAGCGCCCTTTCCTCTCTCCTTTTCTACTGGAAAGTATTGCCTCTGGTCGTACGCGGCTTTTCAGCTGTCATGGAAAAAGCACTGAAGATCGGAGGGGCTGAAGGACTGGCGGTTTCATCCAACATATTCCTGGGAATGGTCGAGTCCCCCCTGCTGATCAGGCCCTACCTGGCGGTAATGACCAGGAGCGAATTATTTACAGTGATGACCTGCGGGATGGCCACGATAGCCGGGACCATGATGGTGCTCTATGCCAGTATCCTGGGAGACGTCATTCCCGGAGCCCTGGGCCATATTCTTACCGCTTCGATTATCAATGCCCCGGCTGCGGTAGCTGTGGCTAAAATCATCATACCGGAGACCAGACCTCTGACACCGGGGGAGATATCTGATCCTGATCCTTGCAGTAACTTTATGGATGCCATCAGCAAGGGAACTGTAAGGGGCATCAGCCTGCTCCTGAATATTACCGCCATGCTGGTGGTGCTGATCGCCCTGGTCAAGCTCACCAACATTTTCCTGGGCATCTTTCCTGATGTCATCGGAGCCCCGGTGACCCTCGAGAGGATCCTGGGCGTATTCATGGTCCCCCTGGTATGGCTGATGGGAATACCCGGTTCAGAGGCTATGGCGGCCGGAGACCTGATGGGCACCAAGATTGTGCTTAATGAATTGATTGCCTACCTGAAAATGAGTCAGCTTCCGGATGGGACACTCAGCGAAAGAAGCCTTACCATCATGGCGTATGCAATGTGCGGGTTCGCCAACCTGGGAAGCCTCGGAATAATGATCGGGGGCATGGGCGCCATGGTGGAGGAGCGGCGTTCGGAAATCGTTGAACTCGGATTCAAATCCCTGCTGGCGGGGGTGCTGGCCACCTGCCTGACCGGAACAATAATCGGAATCCTCTTCCTTTTTTAGGAGATCAGGCCGTGCGGATATCTGTATTCCGAAATGGCCCGCATTCATCCACCTGGGAAATAAAGCCGATCTCTGGCCGCCCCCGGCCTGACCTGAGGATTTGAATCGGAAAAAAATGACAATTTATACTGAAGACCGGCCGGTAAGCGTTTAAAATAATGTAATGGAAAGATTTTTTGACGTAACAGGCATGGGGTGCGTTTCCGTAGATTTCCTCGGGAGGGTCCCGTCCTGGCCTGACCAGGGAATAAAAACACCTTTGGAGAGGTTCTCGATCCAGGGCGGCGGCCTGGTGGCAACCGCACTGGTCACGGTTGCCCGATTGGGAGGGAAAGCCCGATTCGCAGGTTTCCTGGGAACATCTTCCACAGCCTCTTCAGCCAGGGAGAACCTCCAGCACTCCCATGTTGACACCTCCCTGATCCTGCACATGGAAGATGCTGAACCGATCATCGCCATGGTTATCACTGAAGCTGAAATGGGTGAAAGGACTATCTTTTTCAGCAAGGAAAATGTCGTTTATCCCTCCCCTGATGATTATTCCGACATGGAATGGATGAAGAACACCAGGGTGTTTCTGTTCGATTCCGTTTCAGAGTCAGCCGGAGTGGCCATGGCTGAAAGAGCCAGGCAACTCGGAATAACTACGGTTATCGATGCGGAGAGAATCAACTCATGCTCGGCAGAGGCGCTTCAAGCCGCTGACCACGTCGTGGTCCCGGAATCCTTCGCCCGTGCCTACACCGGAAAAACCGACAGAAAAGAAATGCTCAAAGCCCTGCGCACCAGGGAAGACCAGGTGGTAATTATTACCAGCGGCGAACATGGAGCATCAGCCCTCTGGTCCGGATACCATGTCCATCAGCCGGCTTTCCCAGTCAACGCAATAGATACTACCGGTGCCGGAGACATCTTTCATGGCGCCTATGCCTATTCAATTGCCCGGGGCAGGGACCCGTTTCTTGCCTGTCGTTATGCCGCGGCTGCAGCGGCCCTTTCCACCCTCGGACAGGGAGGGCAGGCAGCCATCCCGAACGAAAACCAGGTTCTCCAGCTTTTGAGGCAGAACCAGTGAAGATCAGGAGTTAATTGCAATGAAAAAATACGAGAGCATTAACCCGTGGGCAACAGCCCTGCTAATTACCGCAGCCCTGCTTTTTTACCCAGCCGCCGCTTTCGCAGGTGACCAGGCTTTTGAAAAGGACACCTTCAACACCGGCAAGGGAAAGCTCGAGATTACGTTTATCGGCCACGGAAGCCTGATGCTGGCCTTTGAAGGGACAACGGTCCAGGTTGACCCCTGGAGCAGGCTTGCCGATTATTCACTCTTTCCTGATGCCGACCTGATCCTCATTACCCATGAGCACGGAGACCATCTTGACCTTGAGGCAATTCACCACGCCAGGAAGGAACACACCCAACTCGTATTTACCGAATTATGCTCCCAGACAGTCTCGAGCGGAATTATCATGAAGAATGGTGACACCAGGGAGGTTGACGGAATCAGGATCGAAGCCGTACCGGCCTACAACATCAGAAACAAACGCCCGGACGGCAGCCCCTTCCACCCCAGGGGCGACGGAAACGGCTACGTACTGACCTTTGGAGATGACGCGATAAGGGTCTATATCGCCGGAGACACGGAGAATATTCCCGAAATGGCCAATCTGCAGGATATCGACATCGCCTTCCTTCCCATGAACCTTCCCTACACCATGGCTCCTGAAAT
>CAZOGT010000223.1:0-5359 GCA_964579015.1 uncultured Acidobacteriota bacterium
GTTCCTTAGAATGCGGGTCGCCCTGATCCGTTCAGCTTTTGCGCCCTCTTCTTTTCCCTCCAGCCGGAGAGCCGCAGCCAGGTTCTGGCAGGCCACGGCGGTTTCCCGGCTTTCCATTCCATAATGCTGTTCGACCACAGGCTTGAGCTGATTAAAGATTTCCACAGCTTCCCCGGATCGATTCTGATCAAGAAACAGTGCGCCCAGATTAGTCATTGACAGGGCTTTCTGATGCTGGTCACCCAGTCGGCCGGCAGCTTCAAGTGCCAGCCGGAAACATTTTTCGGCCCTGCTGAAATCACCGGTGTAGGCCTGGCAGATCAGGCCGCACTGGTTAAACCATTCCGGCCGGATTTCACTGCTGCTGAATTCCGTATAAAGCCATTCAGTCAGATCTTCCATGGCAGAATCCAGGTCCCTTAAATTCTTCTGCGCCACGAGCTTGTTTACTTTCTTGAATGCCCTTGCCCACTTCTTTGCAAGTGTCGGTTTTACCGGATACAGGGAGAACCTGGAGAGAACATTCCCGAAGCTTGCTGATTTCCCGGGATTAATCATGATTGAGTGATGATAACAGGATTCACTGAACGGCTGAAACCGCTGGGCCCGGTACCCGGGATTAATCCCGATTCCAGGGTCATTATGAATGAAAAACGGAAGCGGAGAACATGAAGAGATCTGAAGCCGGATCCTTCCAGGCGTCCCTGGGAAGCGATGCCTTCAAGCATGTCTGTTCCAGGAAGGTGTTCCGATCCCAGGCGTGATGTTCAGCAACCTGGGGAAGCAACAGACCCTTTCCGTACCCCGATTCTATCAGCAGCCCATGTTTTCCGATTTCGATTTTCTCAATATCCGATACCAGCTCAAACCTTGACAGTACAGATATTTCGTAAGAAAGTGAGGCTAGTTCTCCTTTATTTACCGGCTCAAACCTTGGATCATGCAATGCGGCATTTACAGCAGACGAAGCTACGGCCCTGAAAAGCATATCCTGGGGGATAATGCTTCCGATGCACCCTCTCAGCCTTGATTCTTTTTCAAGCGTGACGAAAACCGCAGCTTTTTCCATCATGTTCCGGGGCATGTCTTCGTGGAGTATCGGATTTTCCAGCCCTTTTACCGCAGATTCCACTGAAATTTTTGCGATGCCAAGTAAAAACTGCTTCTCATTTTCAGAAAGTCCATCCGGCTGTTTCACGGAAGAAGCTGGGGGCATTTCATAAAGGACCGCTGAGGCATAACCTACAACGCGATCCCGTGAACGCGTCTCCACATCCCCGGAATTAATGTATTCCAGCACCTCACAAGAAGCAGCGCCCAGTTTTTCAGAGGCAATCATGGCCGCGATTACCGGGCCTCCTCCGCAGGCTTCAATTTCCCCTACTTCGATGAGCCTCGCCATTGAAAAATAGTCGAAGCGCTGAAGGGTTTCTATCAGTTCAAGGTCCATCTCCCTGGCCTTTGCGTAGGAATGAAAATGGGAAAGATCAGAACTGGCCACAATAAGCGTATTACCATCGCGACACAATTCGGCCAGGGCTGATCCCAGCCTGGCCGCACTATTCATGTCCTGCTGACCCATAACCAGGGGAACAAGCTTGAATTCATCAAGAGAGCACTGCAGGAAAGGCAAATGAACCTCCAGGGCATGCTCCCCGAAACGGGTACCGGGAGAAACCCTGTGGCCTTTATCTGACTTTTCAGCCACGTCGCATCGTTGGACCAGCTCATCACAGAAATCCCTGTCAACCTCTACCCTTCCTAAAGGAGACTGGTACGCGTCACCAGGGTATACGGCAACACCTGTGAAGGCATCACGGTGCGAAGGAGAAATCACCACTGCCCGCGTGAATTTTCTTCCCGCTATCTCCCTGTAGGCCAGGGCTGCTGTTTTCCCTGAGTAGCTGTACCCGGCATGGGGAGCAATGATGGCCCGTATGATCCCCGGTTCCTGTAAACGAGGGGTGGTTTCCATCCATCTCATAATCTGGGACCGGAGAGTTTCCGGGTCAGCCGGATAAAAAAGCCCGGATGCAGCCGGCTTTCTGATTCGTGAACCCGTCTTTTCAGTCATCATTTCTCGCCTGAACCAAATCCTTCAACCCTTGACAAGGGTTTCCGCAGTCTTTCTGAGACCCATTCCCGCGCTCCCCGGATTCAGCTGGAATCCTGTCGCAATCCTGGGCCATAAGCATTTTAAGCTGTCCTTTTGAGTTTATCACCATTCGAATCAGGATCGAACTTGTCCATTGAGTCTCGGGAATGGTGGTCACCCCCTCCTCCTGAACCGTTGTAAGTCAGGCGCAGCAGCATCTGCACTGTTGATTTCTTCTCTGCTTCAGAAAGGTCTCTCAGTGAATGAATCCATTTCCTGACAGCCGAAGGATTAGCCCTGATTACTGAACAAACCCAGTTGAAACTTCCAAATTCAGATTCATCCGATTCAACCCAGACCAGGGCATCCTCTTCCCACTCTTTCCAGTCCCGCTCCCGCCGGGTTTGAGGGCGAATCAGGTCGCGGATCGCATGGGTTAAAATTCCCATGGCCAGGGTTATTACCGAATCGTCAGGCCGGTTACCAGGTGGATGCAGACCTCCGGATGATTCCGAATAATTTGAATTTGTAAACATTACACCCTATCTTTCTAAAAGCCGGGCTGAGAACAGCCGGCTGGCTCTTTCAATAGAAGTTAATCGCCTCTCTTGTAGTCAATACAACATACTTAGACTAAAGGTTTCACAGAAACGCTCACTACTTATTTAGTACGATGCATTGGAGCGCGAGTTGCAGATTTGGATGTGCTGAAAAGGAAAATCTACGGCTGTAAGGAAGGGGGTCCTGGACCGGGCCGGGCAAATACCGCCCGGATCATCGCCTGTCGTGAAAAAAAAGCTGAATAATCTCCCTGCATTCCCGGCCAAGAACCCCTGCCTCGTAAGGAATGCTGTGATTCATCAGCCCCGGCTCCAAGACCCGGAATTTGGAGATTACCCCGCCGCCTTTGGGATCCGGGGTTCCAAAAACCAATTTTTCGACCCTTCCCTGGATAAGCGCCCCGGCGCACATAGGGCAAGGCTCAACCGTGACAAAAACCGTCACTCCGGCCAAGCGGTAGTTGCCGATTAGTTTCGCGGTCTTACGCAAAAGTAAAATTTCGGCATGGGCAGTGGGATCATTCATCTGGATGGTCCGGTTATGCTCCCGGGCAATTATCTCACCGTCCCTGACTGCAACTGCTCCAATGGGCACCTCGCCTTCGGCGCCGGCCCTGCCCGCTTCCGCCAGCGCCTCCTTCATGAATAACTCCTGAACCGGCCTGCCCTGATCCATATCCATTCTCTCCCGGCTCCTGCCTCTACCCTTCAACTCCAGCCTTCCCGATAGAGGCTCACTTCAATCCATCACCTTGAAAACGGCATGATTCCGGCCGTCAAGGCGCAGCTCCGGTTAAACGGCCCCTGGTCAAAAGGTATTATCATAGATGACATTCCCGCCCCGCTTTTTCATCATGGTGCAGATAGGGCAGTCATCCTCGAACAGGCTGTCCGGATTGAAATGCCGCACTCTCCTGGCCTCCTCCTCAGGGGAAGGATTGTCGAGGTGGATCAGGTTGAATTTCCCGATTCGGCTGACTACCGCATTCCTGCCGAACATCCTCTTCAGTTCTTTTGTACTCTGGTTCCTTTGATTCTCATCGATTATTGAGATAAGTCCCTTCATTATCAACTCCTTTCAGGAGCAATAACGGATGGGAAGCGAAGAAGACGAAAAATCCGGAATAATTCTTCCGTTTGTATCCCGGCAACCAGCCGCAGCCTGTCAACGTCCACCGCCGGTTTCAAACGCCTGGTCATTCAGCAACCTCAAAAACCTCGGCAACCCTGACATCCCTGTCCGACAGCAGGTCTTCAACCAGGATTCTAAGCTCGTACTTTCCTTTTTCCAGGTCCTGAAGGTCGAAGTTCTGCATTATCACCACCCGCTGGCCAGAGTAAAACTGGGTGGACTTCCCTTCTTCGTCAACAGTCTGCCGGTAGAGCGTTCCATCCCGGTAAACCTGGAACGTAACCCTCAGTTCAGGCTGGAACGTGTTTTGATCAACCGCAACATTGTAGACATGAAAATAGACACTGAAGGGTTTGTTGCGGGAGAATTTCCCATCAATTTTGGGCCTGACTTTCACGTCTCCGATCACGAACATTTCATCAGGACCGGGGCTGTCTTCCATGATTCTCAGGTAATCTGAACAAATGATGGAACTGGTGCTGAGCTGGTCCGGAAGAATCCTCGGCGGTATCAGGGCCTTGCGAACAACTCCGAACCGGTCGGAATTCATATCCTTGACAACAATATCAACCTTGTAGCGCATGTTGCTTCTCAGGGGCAGAATCTTCTGGTAAATAGAGCCCTGCCTCAGGCCTTCCAGGAGTTCATCATTGGAATAGGCTGCCATGATGTCGTCCTCGAATTCCGTAACTACCCGGTTGGTCATGCTGGTAACAATGCCATATATGCTGAGCCTGGCAATGTGGCTTTTGCCTTCCTGTTTGAAGGACAGGTGCTTGTTGTCCACGTAAAGATTGACAGGGACCAGTGTCTGGCTCTCATTTATCCTGAAATAGTTCTCGGTCACGCTGATCGGCAGGCTGTCGAAGCTGATATTTACCTCGACCAACTGTTTCAGGTCGTCGTACCGGTACTCCGTGGGCCTCTGTGCAAGGGCAAATGTCTCGTATTTCCGAAATGGATTGTCACGTTCAGTAGTATGGGACATCAGGTAGTCGGAGGAGTTGTCTCCGCTGAAGTAGGGACGGTCCTCCCGCCTTGCCCCCCCTATCGCTTCGGCATCAGTCATTCCGGCCCCGGGAGTAAACAGGAACGCGTCCTTGTCCTCATAATTATGGGTCAGCCGGAATTCACCCGACATCGAAGGGTCAACAAATTCCAGCAGCACATCGTCGCCCACCCCTTCTATGTAGTGATATCTCCACACCTCGAAGGGAAAGGTCACCGTGTATCCTCCTCCCTCATTCTGAGGCCTCATGTACCAGCCGCCATTGGGGTGAGATTCAATTTCCGCCGGCTCTCCATGCAGGATGTAGATCCGTCCCCGGTCACTCATCCAGCCAGGGCGCCCGCTGGCAAACCTTTCGTTGGCATATGCAATTCTCCGGTAATGCTCAGTCTTGTATTCATTTTCCGAAGTCCTGGGGTCAGGGTCCCGGCGAATCCAGAACTGTTCAATGAACTGTTCCTTTTCCTCCGGGGTTGTCAGTTTTCTAAAAACCTCTTTTTCAGCCCCGGTTGCGATATAGCCGACGTCTTCATTCAACCAGCTGTCGTAATAATCCTCGGACT
>CAZOGT010000224.1:0-5346 GCA_964579015.1 uncultured Acidobacteriota bacterium
TAAGATCCTTGGAGAGACCTGAAAAATGGAGAAACCAGACCCTGCTCAGCGGGGTAACAGCAATTATGAGAAAGACTGCGGTCGATGCCAGGCTGATGATCGCCGCAAACCTGGCCAGTACCCTCGGGGCCCCCTCGCGGTCCAGCAGGGATACCGCCACCTCCTGAAAAGCATACCCCGAACACCGGAGAATAAAAAAGAGCCCGTACAGGACCGGCCAGACCGCCAAAGATTCCAGGGCCAGCGGAGACCTGCTCACCGCGGAGCTGATCACCGGCTGGAAAGCCAGGCGGAGAATGGAGGTCATGGCCAGGGGCAAATAAAATGCAGTAAAGGAAGCCACTGTTATCGCCTGCACCCACCTGTTTCCGGGCTCCCCCTGATCCTCTCCTCCTGCCTCGTAGTTATCAAGCAGCGGACGGACCCTGAATCCTATAAACGCTGCTTCAGTCAATACCCCCGCGGATATGGCAACAGCGGCCACCACGATTCCAGGCAGGAATCCCGCGGCCCAGCCGGCAGCAAGAACCGCAACTACCGTGAAAAGACGGATCAGCGTCCCGGCACTGACAATCCTGGAACGCCCGAACCTGATGAGTATCCCCTGGTTGAACCTTCGATAGGCAATGGCCCAGGTCCAGAGAAGCATTATCTGCAGGCCGGTCCTCGCCGGGTCAAGGATGTCCGCCGGGATCCCCATCAGGCCGCCCACCAGGATGTCGAAAAAAGGGGTGAAGGCAATAAACGCATGCAGGCCCGTCAACACGGCACCCATGGCCATCATGTAGGAACGGACCTTGAGATAGGAATGCATGTCCCTGCAGAGCGCGGTCGAGGCAGTCAGCAGCATGATGACAGGAGCCTCAACTGCCACCGCTATCGGGAATACCACCGACCCGAATGCGGCCAGGGTTATCTCCGGGTCGCTGAGCCTCGCTATTACCGCACTGATAGCCGGAAGCTCAACCGACATCAGGAGCCAGCTGGCAGCAAGGGGCCACCAGATTCCGGCAGCCTTCCCCAGGTTTATTGGATAATTATGAAGCTTCCCGTTTTGCACCCCATAAGGATACGTTAGTTTTCGTTTCAAAGCGTTGAGGACCGCAGCTATTTCCGCCCGTTCAACCCGGATATTCCACCGGTCAGCGGAGATCGGCATGAACTCGATCTTAACAAGTTTTATCATAGGCGTTTGCAATCTTATTTATGAAGATGCGCACGGAAGAGAAACTCCACTGAAAAACCAACACTTGGGAAAAGGGTTTTATCAAAATGTATAAAAGAACAATTCCAGCCTGTTTGTTTGTATGCCTGATCCTGTCAATGCTGCCGGCCCTGGCCCAGCTCCCCTATGCCGGGCGCTTTTACCAGCAAGAGGAGACTACCAGGGTTTCAGTCCCGAATGACCTCAATATCGGAATCAGGGACGATGGGAAACTCTACCTCACCGAGCAGCAGGCAATTGAAATGGCCCTTGCCAATAACCTGGACGTCAACGTCAACAGGCATGCCAAGCTCTCGAGTTACTGGGATATCGCCCTGCAAAAGGCTGCCTATGACCCCGCTGCCTTCTTCACCTATGACTGGCATAAAACCATCAAGGCGACCACCAGTATCCTGGAAGGCGGGGATACATTGACTGACATCATGGGCACCTATGCTTTCGGCTATGCCCAGCCTTTTGCCTCCGGCACCAACCTTGATGTCAGCTTCACCGGGGTCCGCAACAAGACCGACAACTTTTTTGCCGGCTACAACCCCTCCATCGATACCCATTTCCAGGCTGTAGTCTCCCAGGACCTGCTTAAAGGCTTCCTCAAGGCCGCGCCTGAATACGAAATCGAAATCAGCCTCAACAATTCCAGGCTCTCCGAGGAAAGCTTCAGGGAACAGGCCACAGCCGTAATCACCCAGGTCCAGGAAGGTTTCTGGAACCTGGCCGCGGCCGCCAAGGTGGTGGAGTCCAACCGTAAAGCCCTGGAACTGGCCCGGACCGTGTACGAGCAGAACCAGATCCGCCTGGAAGTGGGAACCGGCTCCGAACTTGAAGTCATCCAGTCCCAGGCCGAGATGTCCTCCCGGGAAGAAGAGCTGATCAGGGCCGAGTTCAACTGCAGGAACGCCCAGGATGCCCTGGTGAAACTGATAACCAGCCTGGAAGACCCGCGGAACATGAATGCCACCATCGTCCCGCAGGGCCTGGATGACATGCTTGCCCCCGAGATCGAACCATTCGAGAGCCTCCTGGAAACAGCCGCGGCCAACCGCCCTGAACTGGAACAGCTCGACATAAACATCAGGAATCTCGAAATCAGGGCGGAGCAGTCAGGAGACGAGCTGAAGCCTTCCCTCTCAGTCTCAGGGGGATACGAACAATTCGGGCTGGGAGGCGTGCAGATCATCAGGGACTTCTCGGAAGGATTCTTCAATCCCCCGATTGTCGAGAGAATCGACGGAGGCCTCGGAGAATCCCTTTCCGAACTCTTCAGCGGCTCCTACCGGGGTTATGTGTTCGGATTCGACCTCCGCTTCCCTATCAACAATTCTGCGGCCAGGGCCAGGAACGCCCAGGCAAATATCGACCTGGACCGGGCCCGCATGGAAAAGCGTTCCGCCCGGCAGCTCATAGCCCTTGAAATCCGGGACGCCCTCACCCGCATCGAGATGAACAAGGCGCGGATCGCAGCTTCCGCCGCTACCGTGACCGCCGCTGAAAAAAGGCTGGAAGGCGAAGAAGCACGCTTCGAGGTCGGGGTGGGAACTACCAGGGAACTGATTGAAGCCCAGAGAGACCTGCTGCAGGCCATTTCCACCCAGGTGGAAGCCCACACATCCCTGGCCGTGAGCCAGGCCATGCTTGACAAGGCCGTGGGCAGGACCTTCAGCCGGCACGGAATCGTCCTCCAGGACGAAATCAGCAGAAACGTCAACTGACCCGGCGGACTTGCATTCCACCCTGAATTGCATTATTCATGTAAACATCATGAAACGAGAAGAAGCACTTGCACTGTTGAAGGAATACGTAAAAAACGAGAACATGATCAAGCACTCCCTGGCCTCCGAAGCTGTGATGGACGCCCTGGCTGAACGCCTCGGGGAAGACCGCGAAAAATGGTCATTGGCCGGGCTGCTCCATGACCTGGACGTGGAAATAACCGACGCCGACCTCCGGATACACGGCCTCAAAACCGTGGAGATACTCAGGGAACAAGGCGTTGATCCGGAAATCATCGAAGCCATCAGGCTGCATAATGAAGGCGCCCACGGGGACAAAAGGACTTCCGTCTTCCATCACGCCCTGGCTGCCGGGGAGACCATCACCGGGCTGATCATTGCAACCGCCCTGGTCTATCCCGACAAAAAGCTGGCCAGCGTCAAGACCAAATCCATCACCAAAAGGATGAAGGAAAAGGCCTTTGCCCGATCCGTGGACCGGGACACCATCAGGGAATGCGAACTTATTGGAATCCCCCTTCCTGAATTCGCCGAACTCTCCCTTCGGGCCATGCAGGGAATCCACGAAGAACTGGAGCTATGAATCCATGACCGGAAACAGCAGCAGCGGGCCTGAAAAGCCTCCCGGAAAACACTTCGGATCTCTCAAAAAAACAACCTATGAAGTAATTTTCCGGGCTGACAGCACTGCCGGGAAAGCCTTTGATGTGATCCTCCTGGTGGTCATTGTCTGCAGTGTGCTTGTTGTGATGCTGGAAAGTGTCACCACCATCGGCCTGCGCTTCCACCAGGTCCTCTACACCCTTGAATGGGTGTTCACTATCCTCTTTACGGCTGAATACATCCTGCGCCTTTACAGCTCTCCCCGGCCCGGGAAATACGCCCGCAGCTTCTTCGGGATCATCGACCTGATGGCCGTTGTACCCACCTACCTGAGTCTTATCTTTTCCGGCACCCAGATGCTGCTGGTCATACGGATCTTCCGCCTGCTGCGGATATTCAGGATTTTCAAGCTGACACGCTACCTGGGGGAAGCTCATGCCTTGAGGATTGCGCTGGCCCGCAGCAGGTACAAAGTCTCGGTTTTCCTCACCGCCATCCTCTCAACCGTGGTGATTGTCGGGGCCCTGATGCACCTGATCGAAGGCCCGGTTAACGGATTCACCAGCATCCCCCGCAGCATCTACTGGGCCATCGTGACCATGACAACCGTCGGTTACGGAGACATTGCTCCCCAGACCATTCCGGGCCAGTTCCTGGCCGCCCTGCTGATGATAATGGGATACGGCTTTATAGCAGTCCCCACCGGCATTGTTTCCGCCGAAATGGTACTCAGCAAAAAAACGGAGGCCAGGATCTGCCCCGGCTGCGGCCATGCCGACCATGAACCAGACGCGTCCTTCTGCAAAAAATGCGGCGCCGGGCTGGATTGATTCTCCAGTCAGATTCCCCTCCTCCAAAAAAATCCTTGACATGTTCGGGGGGGGGGGGGGATAATAGGTGTTAGACTAAAAAAAGATTGATTTTCAGATATTTAGGTATAAATATGAAAAACACTTTCAGACCAGCAGCAGTAGCGCTAATGGTGATTATCCTCATTTCCAGCCCATCCCTCCTGGCCTGGGGTAATCCCGTACCGGGACGATGGGAGAAGGTTGCCGAAACCAGGCCCGGGGATTGGATGGTCATCTACGCGCAGGATGGCTCTCAGCACAAATACCGCTTTGTATCCTTGAATGATGAATTTCTGACCTGCAGGAATGACTACGATGAAGAATTCCAGTATGAGTTGGCGATAGTTAAAAAAATAGTTCTTCCAAAGTCTGAAAAGTACATGAAAGAATGGGCGCTGTGGGGTGCCGTTGGTGGGGCCATTGGAGGAGCTATTATCAGTGTCACATATTTTTATGATTTTGTTCCCTCAGGGCATGTAGCTACAGCAGGAGTTGGAGCGGGCCTTGGAGCCCTCGGAGGCCTCCTTTCAGGTGCCGTCCTGGGCGCCCCCGGAGAGACAGTCTACATATCAAAAGAGGCGGCCCTGGCAGAAGCAAAATAGGTAATCCCGAACCCGGCTCCCTTGCACAAAATCGACCCCGATTCCGACCCCGACGCCGACCCCGATTTGAAATCCCTCTCACCCGACACTCAGTCCACTCAGTCCACCAGGTCCACTCAGTCCACCAGGTCCGAGGATCGGACCTGCCACAATCGTCAATTGAAACTCCCAGCCGATCCGGGGAAAGCGGCTCAGCAGCCGGCCATTACTGATAATTCCATGCCCGATAAAATACCCCTGGAAGCTCACGATCACCTGTTCACTGTCCCCTTCTCCGGTGCTGATGTCCCGGCGGTTCACAAATGCCTCCAGCTCAGCATAACTCTCCAGTTCCA
>CAZOGT010000225.1:0-5326 GCA_964579015.1 uncultured Acidobacteriota bacterium
AGCGCGGCATCGGCCAGGTCGCTGCCCAGGCTGCCCTTTCTAATCCGCTCGAGCGAAAACTTGCGGATGTTGTAATGATACACGCCGGATTCGATTCCTTCCACGTTGTTCACTACAAGATAGGTCTCGATAGGATAAAGCGCGCCCGCGGAAGGCGCCGCCCGCAGAATTAATGCCCCCGCTTTGGATGTGGGCCCTTGCGCCGCAAAGACCAGCCTGCTCAGGTCTTCATCCTCGAAACTCTCCCACCAGGCCGAAAGGATTTCATCGTCAGTACCGGTCCGGGATGTCCACCGTTCCTCAAGCTCCAGTTCCGGGTGATGCCTGATTTCCGCCTTCGGGCGCTCAATGCCGCACCCAGCCAAAAGAAAGAGTGGGATAATGAATACTGAAAATCTTCTCATCTCAAACGCCCTCCAAGCAACCCTCATCTCAACCCGCCCTTAATCCTGCTGCGGTATACCTGATCAGAAAATCAAGGACCTTTTCCTGGTTTTCCTCCGAATAATCACTCGCCTTGTCCATGGATGCCAGCGCACTGGTAACCGGGTTTTCCTGTCCTCCGTGAACCATCATCATGGTTTGGGCCATTGCGCCAAGCGTAAAGGAAAGCCTCCAGAACAATTCTTCGCGTTCCACCCCGGGAATGCTTTTTTCAAGGAGCCCACTGAAAATGAAGAAAACTTCCCTGAAATAACTCATAATATTGGCCTTGGTCCTCTTGATTTCTCCGGAACCGGAATTCAACGTGTCTGCCTCCATGTGGATTCTGCCCATCAGCCTTACGAACAACCTGCCTGATGTGTTCCGTCCAGAAACCCTCAGGGCCGGGGCCAGGAACGCTTCGAGAATTTTCTCAAGCGAAACAGGGCTGATTCCTGCTTCAGCTTCAAATTCCCTCAGCATTTCCAGCCTTTTCTTATTTATCGGATCGATCCGCCTCTTAAAAAGAGCCTCAATCAGCCCGGACTTCGATCCGAAATGATAATTCAGGGCAGCCAGGTTCACTCCCGCCTTCTCCGTTATAGCCCTGACTGATGTACCATCGAAACCCTTTTCAGCAAAGAGAATCTCCGCTGCATCCAGTACCTTGTCTCTAGTTGATTTCTTGCCCATTTCAATGTCCTTACATCCTTGCTTTGCCCGACATTATATTTTAAACGTAAGTTTAAATCAAACGTTTGTTTTAAATATTTGCATGAAAAAAAGTTTCGGGTGGGTATTGGGGCTCCGGCATGGTCCGTGTTGGGTCCGTGTCAGTCGGCGTTGGGGATCCGTGTTCCTGGCTGTTGGAACCTTTCCTCAATTCCAGTGCTGAATCCTGGATTACTATAACACGGAGGCCCGCATATCAGAGGGACAGGAAGAGCAGTACCAGCGGGATAAGTATTCCCAGGCCGGCCAGGATCCCGCCGCGTCCGGCCAGGCCCCTCCTGCCGTTCAGGAGAAAGAGGCCGGTTACAGCAATGACCATCAGCGCGGCTGCGAACAGGTCGGAAAACCAGGTCCAGAGATTTTTCGGGTTGTAATGCAGGAATGTCACCTCGAAAAAGAGGGGCCTCCGGTTAAGCTTTTCCAGGCTGCAGCGTCCAGTCTCAGGATCAACCATCACGCTCCCGTTCTTAATGAAAATCTTTACTGCACCCGATGCATAAGCCTGGTGCTGCTTATACTCGTCCCGTTCCCCGAACTGGTCAAGAATTGCCAGGACCGTTTTCTCATCAAGTGGTGATTCCAGCCGGGACCCCTCCCAGGCCGCCTCCGCGGTCTCCACGGAATACCGGGGATTCCAGTCGTCAAGGTGGTTCAGGCCTATACCGGAGAGAGCATAGATGATTATCATCCCGAAACAAAAATAACCCAGGTCCCGATGCAGGGCCCGGTTGAATTTATACCAGTTAATTCTCAAAAATCTATTCCATACCAAAACCACACCCCCGGACGAGGGTGCGGGCATTCACTTGCGGCTGATTACGCGGCGCACCAGTTGCAGCTGTTGAGGACGGCTACATCTTCTCAGCATATTCAGTGGCTTCCAGGGAGTAGAGTAGCAACTCGTCTTTGCCGCTTTCGGCCAGGGCTTTCCGCATGCTTGCAAGCTGGGACCGGGACTCCTCTACTTCCGACTCGTATTCCTTCTCCCCAAGGCTATGCCCCTCGTGCGCTGCCTCCGGTTTTACACCGGTACTGATTTCAGCCTCCCAGGCATCCAGGAAAGCCTGGTCGACCTTCTGCTCCCGGACCACGCCTTGAACCACCACGTCACTGCCGTTCAGATCAATGTTGAATTCACCGATACCCCTGCCGGCCGTAACCTTAAAAGTCTTTCCGGGATCTTCCGGTCCGGAGAGAAACATCCTCTTACCGCTGCGCTCGCAGACATGCTGGACCGTACCGGTCAATTTGACAGTCTCCCCTACATACTGCTCGGGGTTGTCAATCAGCTCCCTGGGATCCAGACTGGGTACCAGCCGGGCCTGTTCCTGGAATACTTCGGGAGGTTCGGAATTCTGGTCAGAACTGCACCCGGAAAAAAGGGACAGGGAAAAAACTATCGCAATTATTCTTCTTGACATCATATATTTCCTGTATTTTGTTATACATTATCTTGAATCCGGGGAAAGGCCAGGGATGCGGTTTCAGTTCTCTTTCCCTCCGGGCAGTTGCGGGAGAATCAATTCTTTCAGGGCTGACTTGTTCACCCGGACCTCGCAGGATTTCATTTTTCCTTCAATCAGCTGGCGGAAAGCCATCTTCATTCGCTCAATCCTGTGAATGCGCCGGTCCCTTCCCCTTCCCTCATCACGGAGAATCTCCTTGCTTTCCAGCGTCTGGATAAGGGCCAGTTCCAGCGACTGTTCATCAATCGGGTAAAACTCCTCAATGGTGTATTGATCAGGGCCGTATATGGGAGCCCCTTTTTCTTTCAGCTGCTGCCTGCGGTCGTTTTCCTCCTGAAGCTTCTCCCACTTGTCCTCCATTCCGGAGGATTCCCGAAGCCCATGTTCCACCGCCATTTCCTGGGACAGGCGCGACCAGACAGCCTCGTAAACCGTCCATTTCTCAAGGTGGGCAATCGGGACCTCGCCGTCAAAGGAATGCTCCCAGAATCCCTCTCCCTGGACCGCATTGTGTTTCCGTACGAATTCGGCCATGATCTCCTCCGCCTGGAGGGAGGCCAATATCTGAAGTTCCTTTTCATCCACGGCCCGGCCGTTGATGGTCACTGCGGGACCTGACTCAACCATTACCGTCTCGTAAGGAAGTTGACCTGTCTCCCTCGCCCCTTTTTCAACCTCCAGGGCTGAACAGGAGAAAAGCGGGTACCAGGCCGCTGCCAGCACAAGAGATATCAGAATCCGGTGTTTCATATAATTGTATTCTAGAACACCGGGCTGGATTTTGCATCATCATAATCCGCATCATCAGGGAGATGGCCCAGAAGAGCATCGCCCATTGGATCAGCCCATACCCAGTGGCTAAACCAGTTCCAGTTATGGGTCAGGACCGCCAGTTGTTCCCGGGGTTTGCTGATACCATGTCCAAATCCCTCGTAGATTACGAAACGAACCGTGACATTTTGATCCCGAAGGCCCCGGTAGAGTTTGTAGGCATTATTGATGGGAACCCTGGCATCGTCGGACCCGTGCTGGATCAGGGTGGGAGTCTGGGCCTTTTTTATATAGGTCATGGGGCTCGTTACCGCATAAATATCAGGATCATCCCAGGGTGTCGACCCCAGGTACTGGGGGCAGAATGGGGTTATGTCAGTGCGGTAGTAATAGTCAACCCAGTCACTGATCCCGGCCCCGACGCTGACCGCGCGGAAGCGGTCTGAAAAGGTGGTGATGTAAGCGCTGATATACCCGCCCTGGCTCCATCCCATGGAGCAGACTTTTTCAGGGTCAACAAAACCCTTTTCAATCAGAGCGTCAACCCCGCTGACAACATCCCGGTAGTCACCCACGCCCAGGTTCCTGTAGTTCAGTGACCTGAAAGCCTCTCCAAA
The DNA here is from genome assembly GCA_964579015.1 of uncultured Acidobacteriota bacterium. Classification (GTDB taxonomy): domain Bacteria; phylum Acidobacteriota; class UBA6911; order RPQK01; family JAPXNP01. The sequence goes on from CAZOGT010000225.1 coordinate 4,010, forward strand.
TCCGGCGGAACCCCGGTAGTTGGGCATCAGCACCACCGCTCCCCTGGCACAAAACTGTTCAATCGGGTAATAACGATTGCTCCGGTCAAAGAGGGAAGGCCTGGAGATTCCGGTGGGGCCGCCATGAATAACAACAAACAGGGGGTACCTGCGATTTGGATCAAAATCAGACGGAGTGACCAGCACCCCGTTTATTTCAGTTCCATCCTGGCTCTTCCAGGTAACCATTTCCTTGCTCGCCAGATTGAATTCGCTGAGCCGGCTGCCGGAATCGGTCAGGCGGACAGGAGAATAATCCGCGAGGCTGCTGAAGCAGACCTCAGGAAAGCTCTCCGAATCAGAATAGAGGAATGCCGCATTCCTCCCCTCCACACAAAAGCTGAAAGAGGAGTGGTTGCGTCTGTTTCCCTTGGTAAGCTGCCTGATCTCTCCGTTTTCATTACAGGAAAAAAGGTTGGATCCTGTTCCGGTCAAGGCACTGAAATAAATTCCGGTATCAAACCACGCCAAAAGCCGGGCATCTTCATCAAAATCAGGATTAACAATCTCAATATCCCCACCCTCAGATGGAACCACCCCGATCCGGCTGTTCCGGAAATAGGTCTTCTCCCGTTTTCCTCCAGCCGTGGTAAAGGCTATCTTCTGCCCATCAGGGCTCCAGACCGGATCCGAGTCAGGCCCTGGCTGCTTCACCAGGTGAATGATCTCCCTGGTTGTGACATCCACGGTGAAGATATCCGAGTCGATCGTGGACTTGAGCAGTGCCAGGGGGGAAGCCGCAAACGCCAGCATCGTGCCGTCCGGATTCCACTTGAAACTACCCACGTGCAGGTCATCCCTGGAAACCAGGGTTACAGGATCACCACCTTCCAGGTTCTGGACCCGCAGCCGGTTGGGCGCCAGCTCCTCCTCAAAGAAGCTGAACTTGCCATAGGCTTCCTCTCTTTTCTCCTGCTGTTCGCCCTGATCATCAATGTCCGTGTAAGCTACCGCCTTGCTGGACGGACACCACTGGTAGGACTTGACGCCGGTCTTTGAAGAGGTGAGCGCACGGGCTTCCCCCCCGTCAGATTCCATGATCCAGACCTGGTTTTCGGCCCCCTCGCCTCTTTTGGCCGTAAAACTGATAAATTTTTCGTCCGGACTCCACCGCAGCGAACCAGCGCCCTCCTTGCCAAAGGTCAGCTGCTTCTTTTCCCCTGACTTGACGTCAACCATCCAGGCCTGGCTTCGATAGGCATTTTCCTCCCAGTCGGTCTCTTCGGCCAGATAGAGAATCCTCCGGGCATGCGGAGACAATTCCGGCGAAGAGACTGT
>CAZOGT010000226.1:0-2830 GCA_964579015.1 uncultured Acidobacteriota bacterium
GCTCACGATGAGTGAATTCTACCAGATTGAGAGCTTTCCGTGATTCTCAAGGGGAGATTATCAAAAAAACGGAAAAGCGAATGCGACAAAAACAGATCCGCATGGTACCAGGGCATCAACCGGATACTGTTACTTTTTTGGCGGGTTAACGGGTCATATCCTGTTGCGGCCCTGGAAGGGGGCGGAGCCGCGTTTCCTGGTTCCTGAAACAGTGTATGCAACAACCAGGCTGCCCTGCCCCCTGCCCGGGAAGCTGATGATTATTCGGCAAGACTCTTCAGGTATACATTCCGGTAACGAACAGGATCATTATGCCCTGCGAAACCAAAATATCCCGAGGTGCGGTCTTTTCCGGGATGGGGCCGGTCACCCATGAATTCAGTCACTTCCTTGACATCGCCGTCGAGAATAAGCGTCCCGTTAAGCTCAACCATGATCCTGGAGCCCTTGACGGTTACCTCCTGGTAATTCCAGACTCCTACCGGGTACTGGTAGCCTTTTTTGGCGGCAATCATGCCGTAAACGCTTCCGTGGTACTGGCGGTCGTCAAGCCGGCCGATATACTGGGGAGCGGAATTGTCAATTATCTGCAGCTCCGTCATCCCGACATAAGCGGTATCCCCTTCCCCAGGGTAGCGTATGGCCAGGCCGTTGTTTCCGGCAGGGGGAAGCTGGAATTCGAGGCGGACCTTGAAATCAGTGAGTTCCTGATCATAATAGATGGTTCCGCCATGCTTGGGTTTGCAGAGAATGGTCCCGTCCTCGACAACGTAATTATCCAGCGGGCCTTTCCACCCTTCAAAATCCCTGCCATTGAAGATCGCCTTGTATCCGGGATCCGATTTTTCAGCCAGGATCTCCCTTGCTTCGGTCCATCCGATTTCGCGGACAAAAATATTCTTCCAGGAAATCTCTCCTCCATGGGTCTGGAGCTGGATATGCCCGGTGCGGCGAAGCGGAAGGTCCCGGTCCCAGAAATTATGCATGCGGGCATGATCTACGACCAGCTTGTCATTAAGGTAAACCGTGGTCCTTTCCCCGACCTGGATGATGCGGAGGCTGTTCCATTCCCCAAAGGGGCGGTCAGCCAGCACCAGGGGATCCTTTCCGGGAGATCCCGGATTGTTGTTCCATAGGCCGCCTGAACCTTTATCAGCACCGCTTTCCCATTTACCGCCCTCCTCGGTGTAATCCCATATCTGGACCTGGGGGGTAGTGCGGAGATAGATTCCCGAATCGGCCTTGGCCACCGTCTTGTAGTCCACAAGCAGCTCAATGTCCCCATACTTCTTTTCTGTGGTAAGAAAGGCGCCATGGCCGTCATTTACCAGTACACCGTCTTCCATCCACCAGTGGTCCTTGGTTTCAAGCCAGTCGGCCCTTTCCTTGGCGAGCAGTTCTTCGTCCGTCATCTTATCCATTTCATAAGGGCTGATGGACTTCATGCCGATCCATCCCCGTAGGTCCTTGCCGTTCAGCAGCGGGGCGAACCCTTCCGGGCATTCCGCCGCGGCGCCGGCAGCGAAAAGGATTGAAGAGAAACAGAACAGTAAACCGATGATTATGTAAATATTTATGTTTTTCATACTCTAAAGCATACCCAAACCTCCACTGTTTTTACAGCAAATTCCAGCATGCGGCAAAAATTATTTCATCCCTGTGTTGCAGGAAGTATCAGTTCGGAGAATAATGAAACAATCCCCGAGAGGAGGCAGACAGATGACGACAAAAACCGGTAACACTTTTCTATCCGGAATGACCGGGGGAGGATGTTCGTGCTGCTCATCGATGCGTGCCCGCCTGGATTCACTGGACCGCCGAACCTTCATATCCGGTCTGGGGGCGGCAGCGGCTGGTTCAGCATATCTATCGGCGGGTTCGCCAAGTGATAAATGGAAGGGCCCCGGCCGCTTTTCATCCGGTGATGAGGACCTGGCAGTCCAGCCCGTCCTGGTCTATTCACACAGTACCAGGAGGGAGGCCACCAGTTGGCGCCACTGGGGAGCCATCCAGTCCGACCAGGATGCAGTTAAAGAAAAATCCCGGATTACCGGAGAACTGGCGGAAATGAATTCCGATCCCGGGTTTCGAATGAAAATCAACCCCGTGGAAACGGTCAAGGACGGAGATAGCGCGAAAATCAAGGAAATAACTTCCCGGAAATACGACGTTCTCCTCCTCTTTGCGGCGGGAGGATGGGTTGACACCCTGGAATCCCTGGTAATGCCCGAAAAACAGACCGTGGTCTTTATCCGGCACCGTTCCGGACCTGTTTATCTATGGTATGAAATTGTCTCCAACAGGTTTCTCAGGAAGACAGTTGACGAATTCGGACAGCCAGGGGTTAATCCCAGGGATATTGTTGTAGATGATTACACCAAGGTCCTCCTGAGGCTGAGGGCCCTGAACGGTCTTAAGAAAACCTGCGGTAAAAAGATACTCTGCATCGGGGGAGCCTCCGGATGGGGCGAGGGCGGCAGGAAAGCCCCGCAAATGACTCGCAGGCACTTCGGGATGGAGCTGGTCAATATCAGCTACGATGAGCTGGGGGTAAGGCTGGAACACGCCTACAGCAATGAACTCCTGGTTAAATGGTGCAGGGAGGAGGCCGCAAGACTGTTGAAGGAGCCAGGAATAAGCCTCGAGACCAACAGGGATTTCATCTGGAAATCATACCTCCTGACCGAGGTGTTACACCAGCTTATGCAGGAACACCAGACCGATACACTTACCATCAACCTTTGCATGGGCACGATCATGGAAGTGGCGGAGACTACAGCCTGCCTGGCTCTAAGCCTGCTCAACGATGAGGGCTTCCCCGCTGTCTGCG
>CAZOGT010000226.1:2840-5324 GCA_964579015.1 uncultured Acidobacteriota bacterium
CTATCAAATTTATCTTACCTTTTCCAGAATCAGACTTTGCAGTTATCCCTTCAGGCATACTGCTTCACAATATCTCGGGCAAACCGGTTTTCCTGAATGATCCCACCTGGGCGCACGACGGCATAGTCACCCTGGCTCACTGCACCGCTCCCCGCCGAATGAACGGCAGGGACCTGGAGAACGCCAGGATACTGACTCATTTCGAGTCCGACTGGGGGGCAGCTCCCAAGGTGGAAATGAAAGTCGGACAGGAACTGACCGTAATAGATCCTGACTTCAATTTCAAAGAATGGCTGGGATTCAGGGCAGAGATTGAAGGTAATCCATTTCTTGATATCTGCAGGTCACAAATCGATATTGCATTCTCCTGCGATACGGACGAACTGAATTACCGGACCAGGGGATTCCACTGGATGGCCTGCTACGGAGACTACACCAGGGAGCTGGAATATGCCCTGGATAAAACGGAAATCAGCTGGAGCAAACTCGGGTAAGCCGCCTGCCTGGCCCGGGGCGGCACACTGATCACCTTCCCTGTTGCCAACGGAAATTACCTGGTCAATAATGCATGTTCATGAGCGAACATAAACCTTACGTGCCCGCAGACACTGGAATGGCTGACTGGTCCTGGCGGGGCCTGGTCTTCGGAATCATTTTCGGCGGAATCCTGGGATCAGCCAATGCCTACCTTGGCCTGAAGGTGGGATTAACCATCAGCACCTCGATCCCCCTGGCAGTGATCATGGTGGCGGTCTTCGCGGCCATGAAAAAAATAATTGGCAGGGGAACAATCCTGGACGTGAATATCGGACAGACCGCGGGTTCGGCCTCATCTTCACTGGCTTCGGGAATCATCTTCACCATTCCCGCACTGTTCATGTGGGGATTCGCCCCCACGCTCGGCGACGGGTTCCTGCAGGTCACCCTGCTGGCGATGTGCGGAGGAATTCTGGGAATCCTTTTCATGATCCCCCTGCGCCCCTTCCTGATCGTACAGGAGCACCGGAACCTGCCGTATCCTGAAGGGACCGCCTCAGCCGCGGTCCTTATTGCGGCGGATGAAGGGGGGTCAAAAGCCCGCCCGGTCTTTATCGGCCTAATCCTGGGTTGTGTTTACAAGGCAGTGCTGTCGATAATCAGGCTTTGGCCGGCTGAAGTTGACATCAGGCTTCCCGTACTGAAAAAGGGGGTCCTGGGATTTGAACCGACCCCGGCATTGCTCGGTGTCGGTTACGTCCTGGGTTACAGGATCTCGGCAATAATGGTGGCAGGCGGGATCCTCTCCTGGCTCGGAATAATCCCCCTGATTGCCATTTTTGGTGAGTTCATGAACCAGCCCCTCTTTCCTGAACTTTTTCCCGAAGGTTCTGCCGTGCGCCTGATCAGGGACATGGACGCAGCTGAAATCTGGAGCCGCTATGTGAGATACATCGGGGCCGGGGCCGTTGCCGCCGCTGGAATCATTGCGGTAATCAAGGCCCTGCCGGTCATGTACGCCTCCATCAGGGAAGGACTACGCGGACTGGCAGCCAGGTCTTCCGCTGTATCCGCCCGGGTTGCCGTGCTTCGGACCTCCAGGGACCTCCCGATGCCCATCGTGGTCGCCGGGGTCATGCTCGTCCTGGCCCTTCTCGCCCTGGTACCGGGCATCATCGGTGACGGGTCCCCCCTGCTTTTCCGGGTGATCGCGTCTCTCTGCATCGTGGTCTTCGCTTTTCTCTTCGTCACCGTTTCCTCGAGGATCGTCGGTCTGGTCGGGGTGACATCCAACCCGACCTCGGGGATGGCCATTGTCACCCTGATCGGCACCAGTGTTCTTTTCTATTCCCTGGGGTGGACCGACATGGCAGGCAAGATTACGGTCCTGACCATCGGCACGGTTGTCTGCGTGGCAGCCTCCATTGCCGGAGACATTTCGCAGGACCTTAAAACCGGCTACCTGATCGGGGCCACCCCGGCAAGGCAGCAGGCCGCTGAACTGACCGGCGCTATTGTCAATGCCTCGGTTATTGCCGGGGTGGTACTCCTGCTGGGCAGCCAGTACGGATTCGGCGGCGTTGACTTCCCCGCCCCCCAGGCGACCCTGATGAAAACCGTAATCGACGGGGTGCTGAATGCCAACCTGCCATGGGGGCTGGTATTGACCGGGGCCTCTTTTTCGATCATGGCGGAGCTGCTTGGGATACCCTCCCTCGCTTTTGCCGTCGGAATCTACCTCCCCCTTTCAACCATGACCCCGGTTTTCATAGGGGGCTGCGTGCGCAGGTTCGTGGAAAGGAAAGCTCTACTCAGTGCTGAAAAGGAAAAGGGCAGCAATACCGACCAGGGAATCCTGCTGGCCTCCGGCCTTATCGCAGGGGAAGGATTGATGGGTATCGGGGTAGCCGTTGCAGCCCTGATCCTGGGACAGCAGCCGCAGGGAATCGGAATCGCCTTTGAAGGGATCAGCGGGTCCATCGTTTCCCTCGGGGCACTGCTGCTCCT
>CAZOGT010000227.1:0-4150 GCA_964579015.1 uncultured Acidobacteriota bacterium
CGTGATAACCTGAACGGCAAAAAGAGGCAGGAATACGTGGATTGGAGGAAGGCTCCGCTTCCAGTCAGGGGAGCAGGACAGAGACTTGTTCATCATCCGGAAATCGGCTGTTTTCAATCCCTGAAAACCGGGGGCTTTGCAGCGACTACCCCTTTTCCTCCTCTGACGACCTTTCGCAGTCCCGGAGCAGGCTTTCCCACTGGTAGTCTATTTCAGCCTGGATTTCCTGCATTTCCGGCCGGCCGAGCGATTTGAACCTGCCCTGGGCACGGAGGTACTTGGCCACCGGGGTCTTATCGGGCATCTGACTAATCCTGTAATCCCGTCCGTTTTCCACTTCCACTAAGGGAAAAGCGCGGCTCTGTACCGCCATCCTCCCCATCTTTATGGACATCTCCGACGAGAACTTCCATCCTGGGGGACAGGGTGCCAGGACGTGGAGGAAGCGAAAGCCTTTGATAGTTTTTGCCTTCCTTACTTTAGCCACCAGGTCTTCAGGATAGGATACGCACGCGGTTGCCAGATAGGGGATCCGGTGGGCGGCCAGGACCCGGAGGATGTCTTTTTTATTGCCTTTCTTCGATTTTGGCGTAGTCGTTGTCCAGGCCCCGTGAGGGGTCGCTGAACTCTGCTGGATCCCTGTATTCATGTAGGCCTCATTGTCGTAACAGATGTACAGAAGGTCATCGTTTCGTTCCGCAACGCCTGAGAGTGCCTGGAATCCGATGTCAAAGGTGCCCCCGTCACCGGCCCAGGGTACGACTGTAGTGGTGGTGTTGCCAAGTGCCTCGAGGCCGGCTTTCACTCCTGATGCTGTTGACGCAGCGGTCTCAAAAGCAGTGTGCAGTATGGGCACATCCACCGAGCTGTTCGGAAAAGGCCCCGCCAATACGGTCCAGCAGCAGGCGGGCAGAACAATAATCGCGTCTTTTCCAAGCCCTTCCAGGACATTTTTCATCACCAGGGAAGCGCCGCACCCCTGGCAGCCTAAATGCCCGGGGTGAACAAGTTCAGAACCGTTCAAGTCAACCAATTCGGAAATCATTCTTTAACTCCTACCCAAATACTTTCACCATTGTTTTCGTCCCGGGCTTCAGCCTGCCTCAATACTTCCCTGATGGTCGAGGTCGTAATATCCCTTCCTCCCAGTCCGGCAATATAGCTCTGTACCTGAACATCAAGATGTCCGTATAGTGCTGCCCTGATCTCCTGGGCAAAGATTCCTCCAACCCCGAAACCGATGTTGCGGTCAATAACCGCAACCTTTCCTGCATGTGCGCAGGCCTCCCTTACCTGCTTCGACGGGAAGGGTCGAAACACCCGGATCTTGAGAAGGGCCACCTTTTTCCCCTCAGCCGTGAGGCTGTCAATGACTTCCCGGGCAGTGCCGGTTACGGTACCGGAGGTCACCAGGAGAATGTCCGGATTCTCGTGCCCGTATAGTTCAACCTGCCCATATTTTCTGCCGAAAGCGGTCCCGAATTCATCATCCACTTCGCTGATTACCGTCTTGGCCCTGTCCTGGGCATCCTGGAGCTTCTTCCGAAACTCCATGTAATAGTCGGGTGTTGCCAGTCCGTGGTAAGCTGCCGGAGCATTGGTGTCCAGCTTGATGGACGGGGTGAACGGGGGCAGGAAAGCATCGATCTTTTCCTGGGAGGGAATGTCCACTGGTTCAGCAGTGTGCGATAGAACAAAGGCATCCATGACCAGCATCACGGGGATAAGCACTGTTTCAGCTACCCGGTAAGCCTGCAAAACCGTATCAAATACCTCCTGGTTGCTTTCGCAATAGTACTGGAGCCATCCGGTATCCCGCTGGGAAAGGCTGTCGTTCTGATCCGTCCAGATCGACCAGGGAGCTCCCAAAGCCCGGTTGATGTTGGCCATTACAATCGGGTTCCTGGCTCCGGCGGCCCAGTGCAGCATTTCGTGCATCAGGGCCAGCCCCTGGGAGGAGGTTGCCGTAAAGGTCCTGGCGCCTGCCGAAGATGCCCCTATCAATGAGGCCATGGAAGTATGTTCCGATTCAACCTTGATGAAATGGGCATCCATGATCCCGTCTTCACAAAATTTGCTGAGGAGTTCCACCACCTGGGTCTGCGGAGTGATGGGGTAGGCTGCAATGACTTGGGCCCGAGCCATTTTTACTGCGTAGGAAACCGCATGGTTTCCGGTGGTTACAATTGTTCCAGATCCATCTTTGCTGGTATTCATGAACCCTCCTGTATCAGGTCTATCACGTCTCTGGGGCATTCCTGGGAACATATTCCGCATCCCTTGCAGTAATCCAGGTCGACAACGTATCCGTCCGCAGTGCGGTAAATGCAGAAGTCGGGGCAGAAGGTCATGCAGGTATCGCAGAAATTGCACACTCCGCATGAAATGCACCTTTCTGCCTCATATACAGCATCTTCCTCTGAAATGGTTTCAGTCAATTCGGAAAAATCCAGGAAACCCTCCGGGAGGTCCCGGGCCGGAAGCACCACGGCGTTCGCCTTGCTGAAGCAATCCCGGTTCAGGCCCATCAGGTTGAAAGCCGGCATTTCATGTTCTTCAGCTGCAGCATCCCCGAAACAGGCCATGACCGCATTAGCAGCCTTAATGCCGGAATTCATGGAATGAGCGATGGAAGACGGCCCGGTTAAGGCATCTCCGGCCGCAAAGATATTTTCCTGGTCCAGCAAAGATTCCACTTCAGCGTCAATGGTGCTTGCTTCGCCCCTGGCTTCAATCAGATTGTCTGCGGTGATGCTGAATTCAGAACCTGGAATGTAACGATCTCCTTCAATCTCTTCTTTACCTTCTTCAGGAGTCTTGAGGCCTTTCAACTCCAGGGTGATTTTTCCTGAAACAATCCTCTCGGCTGTGATTTCGGCCTGGTACAGGAATTCAACACCTTCAGCCTCGGCAGCCCTGATCTCTTCATTTGCGGCCGCCATTTCCTGGCGGCTGCAGAGGGTTATCACCCTGGCTGACGCCCCGAGGCGACGGGCTGCCCGAGCTGAGTCCACAGCCGTGTTGCCTGTTCCAATAACCGCCACTTCAGGCCCGATTCCAGGCCTGGACTCAGAATTAACAGCTTCCAGGAAGTCAAGCCCCCGGTATACCATGGGAGGGGATTCTCCCGGAAAAAGAAGAGGTTCCGCAGGCCCGGTTCCCGTAGCAATGATTACCGCATCATGCTCGGCAAGAAGATTGGAGAAACCCTCTGCCCTGCTGATTTCAGCGTTCAGGTGGATACTGACCCCGAATGACTCCAGCCTCGCAAGATCCTTTTCAAGGTCTTCACTGGAAAGTTTATAGCCGGGAATCGCTTTGCGGAGCATGCCTCCGGCTTGAGGGCCTTTCTCAAAAATCCGGGCTTCATACCCTTTTCTGACCAGGGCCCAGGCAGCGGCAAGGCCGGCCGGCCCTGACCCTGCTATAGCCACCTTCTTGCCGTTTTTTGGAGCGGGCGGATAAGGGAATTTTTCATCCGGATACCGGTCGGCCAAAAATCTTTCCAGGGCCTGGACCCCTACCTTTTCGTCAAGCGCAATCCTGGTACAGCTGTTCTCGCAGGAGTGATAGCAGGCGTGGCCTGATACAGCGGGCATCGGGTTGGTTTCCACCACCAGTTCCCAGGCCTCTCTGAATTTTTTCCCGGTTATCAGTGAAATCACCCTGGGAATGTCAGTTCCGAGTGGGCACCCTTTCCGGCAGGGAGCAAGTTTTTCCCTGTAAACAGGACGAAGATAGCGCCAGCTCCCGGTCTTGTTAACCATCATGCTGCCTTCAGCCACAGCAACTTCCGGCATCTCAGAGATGTTCTTAAAGCTAATTTTTTTCTTCTCCACTACAGCCTCCCGAGCCTGTCAATCTCTCTTATGGCGTGGTAAGCTTCCCTTGCCGCGAGCACATTCTGTTCCGCCTTGGCAGGCACCCTGACTTCGATGGCAGCCACTACCGATTCAAGGGATACAATGCCCGGGAATTTGGCGACAGCCCCTAGAATGGCAGTGTTGACTATCGGATTGGTACGGGCTCCCAGTCCATGGTTGGCGGCAATGCCGGCGGCATCTACCGTGGCAATTCTGCATTCGTTGTCCAGGCCGGGAAGTTCGGGCAGGTGTTCGCAGTTCACGATAACCCACCCTCCGGGTTTGAG